>DATAFJ010000027.1:0-112294 GCA_036257535.1 Vicinamibacterales bacterium
ACGAATCCGGTATAGGCCCCGCCCGACGTGGCTGAGCTTATCGGGCTGCGGCCCACGGCGGGCCGTGGGAGAGTCGCATCGTTTGCGCATGCACACGCCGCACGTGCGTCCACGCTCGCGGTACTGCGCTTGCTAAAACCGAAGCCGAGCGACGAGGCTGAAGCCTCGTACTACCGCACGTAGGAGCACCGCGTGACGAACATGAAACGCCGGATCGCAAGCGCTATCGGCTTGCTTGTCGCCTGCACGTGGGCCACATCTGCCGCGGCGCAGGCCCCGGCGGAGGCCGGGCACGACGTCACGGACCTTGCGAAGAAGACCCAGAATCCCGTCGGCGATCTGATTAGCGTGCCGTTTCAGTTCAACTTCAACACGGGCGGAGATCTCGAGGACCGGACCTTTTTCAATCTGAACTTTCAGCCGGTCATCCCGTTCAAGGTCACCGAGAACTGGCATGCGATAGCCCGGACAATCCTGCCGATTAACAGCGTTCCGGGCGCGGAGGGTCAGCGATTCTCTGGTCTCGGTGATCTCCAGCAGCAGCTGTTCTTCACGCCCGCCCGGCCCGGCGCCATCATCTGGGGCGTGGGTCCGGTGTTCTCGCTGCCGACGGCCACCGCGACGCCGGTCGAGACCGGCACGTGGGCAGCCGGCGCCGGCGGCGTCATCCTCAAGATGACTGGACCCTGGGTGCTTGGCGCGCTGCTGTCGCAGTTCTGGCCGCTGCATGACGAGGGCGGCGCTCCCGAGACCGACCTGTTCGTCCTGCAGCCGTTCATCAACTACAACTTCGGGAAGGGATATGCGCTATCTTTCTCGCCGGTCATGAATGCGAACTGGGATGCTCCGGACGGCCAGCAGTGGACCGTCCCGGTCGGGATCGGCATCACGCGGACGACCGTCTTCAACCGCCGGCCGATGAACATCGGCGTGCAGTACTACTACAACGTCGAACGGCCGGATGGATCGGCGGGGCACCAGCTGAGATTCGTCATCGCTCCGCTCTATCCAAAATAAGAAAGGACATCATGCAGTTAGTAGCTCCGCGAGCCGTTCTGGTGCCGTTCGCCATCGCGGTGTTCGCGTTCGTCACTCCGTCACCT
Organism: Vicinamibacterales bacterium; assembly: GCA_036257535.1. Lineage (GTDB taxonomy): Bacteria > Acidobacteriota > Vicinamibacteria > Vicinamibacterales > 2-12-FULL-66-21 > DATAEE01. Next base: position 1,104 of record DATAFJ010000027.1, read on the forward strand.
GCGCGCGCGCAGTTGAACACGCAGCATCTGAAAGGGTCGGCGGGGCTTAAAGCCGGCTCGCAGCCGCCGCCGGGCGGCTATGTGATCGCTCCAATCCTCTATTTCTACTCGGCGGATACGGTCAAAGACCGAGACGGCAACGAGGCTCCAAATCCAAGGGATGGGACGCTGAACGCGTCGCTCTTCGGCGCGGGTTACAGCCACGTCACGACCAAGAAGGTCCTCGGAGGCTTCTATGGGTTCCAGTTCCTCTTTCCGGTCGGCGCGAACAATCGCATCCAGGGGACCGAGATCGACGCGGACCCGGGCGCCGGGCTCACCGATTCCGTCGTCCAGCCGCTGAGCCTGGGCTGGCATTTCAAGCGGGCCGACGCCAACGCGGGATACCTGATCTATATTCCGACCGGCCGCTACTCGAACGGCGCAGACGACAACACAGGCTTCGGCATGTGGGGGCAGGAGTTCACGTTCGGCACGACGGCCTACCTGACCGAGAACCGCCAGTATCACGCCGCCACCATCGCGAGTTTCACGTTTTCGTCGAAGAAGGAAGACAGCGAAACGCAGCCGGGCGCACAGATGAACCTGGAAGGGGGAGTGGGCGGCGATTTCCTGAAAGGCGGCCTGAGCGTCGGCCTGGCCTACTACGCCAATTTCAAGCTGAGCGACGACGAGATCGAGGGCCTGCCCGGAATTCTGATTCGCGGAAAGAACAAAGTTTTTGCGCTTGGTCCCGACGTGACGCTCGCCCTCGCGCGGAAAGGGACTGTCTACGGATTCGTCCGCGTGAACTATCAGTGGGAAGTCTACGCGCGGACGACCACGCAGGGCGGATCCTGGAACATTGCGCTCACGTGGCTGACGAAGCCGCTCAAGGCGCCAGCACAATAACCAGGGAACCCTATTTCACTCGCGTGAACCTGACCTCGAACGTCTGGCCGGCGGCCGGCTGGGTATAGAGGCCGAAGAGCCGATCGGCCTCGGGGTCGTAGGTGAGCGCATATGTCGCGCCCGGATAGCCCTCGTCTCGGAGCTCGACGAAGACCCGCAGGGCGCCGCCCGAATCGGCCGCGGTGGCCTTCGCGACGTGGATCGGGCGCGGATTGAAGTAAGCGGCCTCGAGGCGTCCGCCCGCGTCCGCCTTCCGGATCTCGAGGACGTAACCGCCCTCGATCCTTTGCCACCCGCCCTCGATGCGGCTGAGCGGCAGGCCGGACGAATCAGTTGGACGGGCGTCGTCGCTCGGCGGTCCGCCACGGGTTGCCAGCACGAGGGCCACCGCCCCAAGTGCGCCGAGCGCCAGCACGATCAGCTTCTTGCCCCGCATGAAGGTCTACTTCTTCTCGTACGGGTGGATCACTTTCCAGTCCTGCGCCATGTCGACAAGTACCCACTTCCGCTTCGAGGCCTCGTCGAGCCCTCGTTCGAGCTTGCCGATGTGCGACCCTCTGTCGTACTTCCACTCCCGTTTGTCGTCGGTGTGATGAACGATGAGACCGAACCGCGGACCCGACGCGCTCGTGGTCCACTCGAGCATCTGGAAGTCGCCATCCGAGTTGCCGAATGCCATGATGGGCCGGCGTCCGATCACCTGCTGAATACCGACCGGCTTCCCGGGTCCATCGTCCACGAAATCGATTTCCGCGAGGCGCGCAAGAACGGGAGTTCCGTTCCGCACCTCGTATTTCACTTTGACCCGGCTGCCGACGACCTGTTCAGGTGGAATTCCGTACGTGCGCTCGACCCACGGGCGCATGAACTCGACGCCGCCGCCCGACACGATGTACGTCTTGAACCCGTTCGCACGGAGGTATGACAGCACCTCCAGCATCGGCTGGTAGATCATCTCCGTGTAGAGTCGTTTCGTGGTCGGATGTCTGGCCGTCGTGAACCAGTCGGTGACGATCGCGTTGAACTCGTCGGTCGTATTACCGGCGTGCGAAACCGCGATGATCTGCATGAGGCCCTTCTCGCCGGTGGCGGCGACGGCCTTCATGTCTCCCTCGAGAACGCCCTTGAACGGCTGCTGGTCCTTCCACTCGGGATGCTTCGGCGCCAGCGCGCGCACGCGGTCGAAGGCGAACAGCAGCTGGAAGTACATCGGCTGCTCGGACCAGAGCGTGCCGTCGTTGTCGAAGACGGCGATGCGGTCGGTCGCGGGCACGAAATCGGGGCCCTTGCTGGTTACGCGCCCCACGAACGCCACGATCGCCTTCTTCGACGCACTGTCGTTCCAGGCGGGCAGGGGGTCCGCCGCTCCCGGCGTCTGACTCGAGGCGGCCGCCGATACGAGCGCCAGCGCGACCGCGAGGATCCCCAGCGTTCTTGAATGGAATCGGGTGATAAGCCTCCTCCTGGGGAGAATCTAGACGCGACGCCCGCTCCGGGCCACTTGGACCTTAGTCTAACCGCTGGAACACCTCCTCAACGTAGTCGAACTCGCGCACCGGCGGTGTCAGTCACGACTATTCGTGGGCGGACAGCGGCTGGTAGTGGCGGGAAAGATAGGAGCGGCCACCGTTCTGCGGCGATAGAATTGCAAGTCGAACGGGCCCAACGAATGGAGGTTTCCGTGCTCCGAAGCTCTGCATCTGCCGCGGCCGTCTGCGTTGCTCTGGCGGGCGTTACAGCACAGGCTCAGGACCCTGGTCTGCCACTCCGCATCACGTCGTGGGCGGTCAACATGAGCAACATCGGCACCGGCGCCAACGCAATCGTGGACATCACGATCGACCGCTGGTCCACGGACGCCGAGCGTCAGGGGCTGATCACGACCTTCTTCGAGAAAGGTCCTGAAAAGCTGCTCGACGCGTTGCAGGACACGAAACCGGTCGGCCGCATCCGGCTACCGAACACGCTGGGCTACGACCTTCGCTTCGCGCGGCACCACCCGATGGAGGACGGGGGCGAGCGTTACGTTATCATCACGGACCGCCGTATCGGCTTCGCGGAAGCGCGCAATCAGCCGCGGACCATCGACTATCCGTTCACGTTGATCGAGATCCGCGTCGCCAAAGACGGGAAGGGCGAAGGCAAGATGTCGGTCGCCACCAAGATCTCGTACAACAAGAAACAGAACACGGTGGAGCTCGAGAACTACTCGAGCGAGCCGGTACGGCTCACGAACGTCAAGGTCGAGAAGAAATAGACGGACAGGGTGCTCAAGGTGCTCAAGGTGCTCAGGGTGCCGGCGGTAGGCGTCGTCGTCGCGACGGCGCTCACGTTGGCGTGTTCGCGAACGCCCGAGCAGTCCTCACCGGCCGGCCCACCGCCTGACGCGCCCGAGGGGATGCGGTGGATTCCGGGCGGCGAATTCAGCATGGGCAGCGACGACGGCCGCAGCCAGTTGAACGAGCGGCCGGCGCATAAGGTGCGAGTCGCTGCGGTCTGGATGGACGAGCACCCGGTGACGAACGCCGAGTTCCGCCGGTTCGTCGAGGCGACCGGATACGTCACGATCGCGGAGCGCAAGCCGGACTGGGAGGACATCAAGAAGCAGGTCCCGCCCGGAACGCCGAAGCCCGACGACAGCCAGCTCGTGCCCGGCGCGCTCGTGTTTGCGCCCCCTTCGCACGCCGTTGCGCTGAACGATCTCACGCAATGGTGGCGCTGGACACCCGGCGCCGACTGGCGCCACCCCGAGGGTCCGTCCAGTACCATCGAAGGAAGAGAGCGTCATCCCGTCGTCCAGGTGGCGTGGGACGACGCGGTGGCGTTCGCGAAGTGGGCGGGAAAGCGCCTGCCGACAGAGGCCGAGTGGGAATTCGCCGCGCGCGGCGGTCTCGAAGGGAAGCGGTACAGCTGGGGAGACGAGTCTTCACCGGGCGGGCGTCAGATGGCCAACATTTTCCACGGTGACTTTCCACACCATCAGACCTCAGAGGATGGCTACGCGGCGACGTCGCCGGTGGGCTCCTTCCCACCGAACGGGTACGGGTTGGTCGACATGGCGGGCAACGTCTGGCAGTGGACGGCAGATCTCTACGGCTCGGACGAGTTCGCGCGGCGTGCCGGGAACGAGGCGCTCTGCGACAATCCCCAGGGACCCGCGTCGACGCACGACCCAACCGATCCTTATTCCGTGCGGCGCGTCATAAAGGGCGGCTCCTTCCTCTGCCACGTCACCTACTGCGAGAGCTATCGGCCCAGCGCACGGCGCGGCACGTCACCCGACACCGGATCCGCTCACATCGGATTCCGGCTCGTGAAGGACGCCACGCGGCAAACGGCGAGTCGGAGGTCGCACTGACGCCGACGCGCCGAGCCGTCCTGTCGGGTGTCATGGTTCTTGCCCTTGTGGGCACCGCCGCAGGGCAAGAAGCGACGGGGGACGATCCGCCGCCAATCAAAATCACGTACGGCGAGGAAGGGCTGACCTTCGAGTCGGCCGATGGGCGTTTCGCCGCCTGGATCGGCCTGCGCGCGCAATTCAGGTGGTCCTATCCACTCGACGCCGAGCCCGTCGCGCCGGAGGAGTTCGACGACCCGGACGATGCCGAGTTCAGCATCAACCGTGCGCGCGTGAAGTGGGGCGGTCACGCCTACACGCGCGCGGTCGCGTACTACGCCGAGTACGACATCCGTAACAGCCGGCTGCTCGATCTCCGGGTCACGCTCGAGCGCTCGCCGGCACTCCAGTTTCGAGTCGGTCAGTGGAAGCCCGAATACAACCGCGAACGGCGAGACTCGTCAGGCGATCAGCAGTTTGTCGATCGCTCGATCGTCAACCGCACCTTTACGATCGACCGTCAGCCCGGGATGATGGTGCTCGGCCGTCTGTTCGCCGGCCGAGTCGCAGACTCCCGGTATTTCGCGGGCCTGCTCTCCGGCGCCGGTCTCGGCAACTTCGACGACGAAGGAACGCCGATGTGGTTCGGCCGGTATCAGTGGAACTTCCTCGGGCGCGACCTGGAGTTCACGCAGAGCGACGTCGGGCTCAGGAAGCGTCCGGCCGCAAGCGTTGCGACGGCGCTCCTCGGCAACCGCAGCCGGTACACGCGATTCAGTTCGAGCGGCGGCGGCGAGCTGGATGGGTTCCCCTCCGACATCGCCGAGCGATACGACACGCGTCAGGCGCTCTTCGAGGTTGCGTACCACTACAGCGGGTTTTCCTTTCAGAGCGAGTATCACTGGAAGCGAATCGAGGATCGCACGACCGCGATCAGGACGAGCATGGACGGGGCCTACGCTCAGGCGGGCTATTTCTTCCACCAGCTGTGGCCTGATTTTCCCCGTCCGCTGGAGCTGGCGTTTCGGGCGGCCTACGTCGACAACGATCCGGGCGCCACGCTTCGGCGCGAGCTCTCGTGGGCCGGCAACTGGTTCTTCGCCGGCCATCGCAACAAGCTCACGTTCGACGTCTCGAGACTCACCGCAAGCGATCCGGAAGGCAAGCTCTGGAGGGTGAGGTTCCAGTGGGACATCAGCATATGACGCGCACCAGTGGGCCTATTGACGGCGCCGGCTGCGGAACAGCGCAATCGCGGCGAGCATGATCGGCACCTCCGTCAGGAAATAGATCGTTGCGAAGACGGCGAACTCGATGCGGCCCAGAAGCGTGACGGCGATTGCCGAAGCGATCGCGACGTTTCGGGTCCCGAATTCGGCGGCGAGCGTGAACCGATCGGGCGCCGACGACCGGATGGTCCCTCCAACCGTCCAACCGGCGGCGAGCGACATGACGACGAACGCCGCCGCCAGGGGGACCGTTCGCGAGAGCCCCGTCGCGAAGCGGTCCGCTTCGCTCCAGATGACGATCGCGATGAGCGCCCCGAGGGCACCGAACCCGACGCGCTGCAGGAGCGGCCGGCGTTCGTCGGCGACGTGCGGCCAGTGGCGTCGTACCCACATGCCGAGGCCGATGGGGAGTGCCAGCATGAGCAGGAGCTGCGCGATGAGGAGGCCGGCCGGCGCGCTGAAGCCAAAGGGACGCCCGAGCGCGAGCTCGAACGTTCGATCGAGGGCAGGAATGGTCACGACCGCGAGCAGGCTGGACAGTCCCGTCAACGTCACCGAGAGGGCGGTCGAGGCGCGTGCGAGGTAGCTGTAGAAGTTCGAGATGCCGCCAATCGGGCAGGCGGCGACGAGCATGAGGCCTGCTTCGACCTCGGCAGACGGCTCGAACACCCGGGTGAGGCTGAGGGCGATCGGAGGCAGGACGATGAGCGGCGCGAAGAGTCCCGTCGCCATCGTGAGCGGCTGCCGTCGCACGCGGGCGAAGTCTCTGGCGGTCAGGTCCATTCCGACACCCGCCAGGATCAGGAAGGTCACGATTGGAATCGTCACGTCGACGAAGGTTTTCACGCGAGAACACGGTACCACGGCGAGCCGCGGCCAAAGAATCGCCGATTCGGTATAATCGGCGCCTGTTTTCCGGCACATGTCGAACTGTTCCCTGACGGCTACGACCAAAGACCTATACGCGGCCCCCGGGACGCGTTTAAACTGTCGGCGACAAGAGGAGCTCTGATAATGACAAAGTCAGGTCGATTCGCTGCGGCGCTCACGGTGACGGGGCTCGTGGCCCTACCCGCGCTGGCGCGCGCTCAAGACCCGAAACCGATCACCGACTCGGTGACGATCACGGCGACGATCGAAGCCATCGACAAGACCGCAAAGAAGGTGACGCTGAAGGGACCGAAGGGGAACTACGTCGAGGTCGACGCGGCGGGCGTGCCGCGGTTCGATCAGCTGAAGGTCGGCGATCAGGTCTCGGCCACCTATTACGAGTCGCTGGCGGTGCACGTGCGAAAGCCGGGCGATCCGGCGCCGACTGCGGGGTCCGATGCGGTCACGCCGCGCGCCGGCGCGCCCGGCGCAACCGCCGCCCGGCAACGCACCGTCACGGTCACAGTGGAAGCGGTCGACGTGAACGCGCCGTCGGTCACAATCAAGACAGCCGACGGCCGCGTGCTGAGCTTCCGCGTCCAGGATCCGAAGAATCTCGCGAACATCAAGGTCGGCGACAAGGTCGACGTGACGTACACCGAGGCGCTTCTCGTGAAAGTGGATCCGCCTGCCAAGTAACTTGCGGTAATGCCCGATGCCCAATGCCTAGTGCCGAAAATTTCGGTATTGGGCATTCGGCATGGGGCCTCGGCATCGGGCATTCCCGTTTGATCTTCCTGTAATCTCCCTGCAGCAACCGGATGGAGTCGTATGCGCGCAGCCTGTACGGTGGTGTGTCTTCTGGGCGTTTTCTGCGGGTCCGCCCGCGGCCAGACTTCTGCGACGGCGTCGGCTTCGGGGCAATCCCTCGACTCGACCGTGGGCGAGCTGCGAAAGCTCGTCGACCAGCAGCGCCGGGCGCTCGATGAGCAGGCCCGGCAGATCGAGACGCTGGCGCGCGACGTGACGGCGCTGCGGAAGCAGATCGACGACACGAGCGCCGTCGCGCTCACGGCCAGGAACGAGGTAGCCGACCTCAGGAAGCAGCCCGCAACACCGACGGTCCCGGATGCCGTCGAGGAGCGGCTGGCGCAGATCGAGAAAGCCGTGCAGCGCGTGCCGGAGCTCACCGAGGCCCTCACGCCCGGAGAGTTTCCCGGGTCGATCCACATCCCCGGGACCGATGCCGCGGTGAAGATCGGGGGCCAGGCACGAATGACCTCCGTTCATACTCTCGCGGCGCTTGGCACCGACGACCGGTTCGTGACGTCGTCGATCCCGGTTGGCGATCAGGTGGCCGGCGAAGACTCGCGCACCGTGTACTCGCCGCAGCCGTCGAGGCTCAACTTCGAGCTGCGCACGCCGAGCCGGATCGGGGCCCTCCGCACGTTCCTCGAAGCGGACTTCGCCGGCTCCGGGAACACGTTCCGGCTGCGGCACGCATTCATTCAGATGAGACGCTTCATCTTCGGCCAGACCTGGTCCACTTTTTCCGACCCGGAGGCGGAGCCGCTCGGCATCGACTTCGAAGGCCTGAACGCGATCTCGCTCTTCCGCCAGCCGCAGATTCGGTACACCCACTCGTTGAAGGACACACTGAACCTCGCGCTGGCGCTCGAGAATCCGGCCCCCGATCTGACGGGGGCGCAAGGCGTCAACCTCACTCCCGACTTCATCGCGCGGCTGCGCTGGGACCCGGACGAGGGTCACCGCTTTCGGGGCCTGCTGAGCAGCGCCGCTCACGTGCAGGGTGCCCTTCTCTTCCGGCAACTGCGCGGCGAGGTGACGACCCAGCCCGCCGTTACGCTGGGCACGGGAGGTTTCGGCGTCAACGTCAGCGGCGTGCTCGTGCCGCGGTGGGACGCCGAGGATCGGGTGAAGTTCGCCGTCAACGCGGGTTGGGGTATCGGCAAGTACATCACCGATCTCGGCACGCTCGGCGGGCAGGACGCGGTCTACAACCCCGAGACGAACGATCTCCAGGCGCTCGGGGTGTCGTCGGGATACTTCGGCTACGAGCGGCAGTGGAAGCCGACCTTCACCTCAGCCTTCACGTACGGCATCGTCACCGTCGACAACCTCGATATCCAGCCGGCAGACGCACTCAAGCGGACGCAGCGCACGACCATCAACCTGACATGGACACCGATCCCGCAGGCCGACATCGTCTTCGAGTTCCTGACGGGAACTCGTGTGAACAAGGACGGAGAGAGGGGAGCGTCGAGTCAGATCCAGGCCGGGTGGACGTTCAGGTTCTAAATAGGCATGGCGCTGCGCTAGGATCTCCCTATGGCCCGCGGCTGGGAGAGCAAGTCGGTCGAGGCGCAGCAGGAAGAGAAGCAGCGCGCCGTAGTCGTCCGTCGCGTCTGGAGTGCCGAAGAGGCGCACCGGCAGGATCGCCGGCGCACGCTCGAGCTGACGCGCGCGCGCATCCTGCACGACCTCGACCACGCGACAGCCGACGCGTATCGCCGCATGCTCGGCCAGGCGCTGGCCGCGGTTGACGATCAAATCACGGCGCTCGACCGAAAGGCCTGACCGCGTGCCGGCCGTCGTGCTCTACGACGGCGTCTGCAACGTCTGCAGCCGATCTGTCCGCTTCATCCTGCCGCGCGACCCATCCGGCCACCTCCGTTTCGCGTCGCTGCAGTCCGACGCCGGACGAGCGTTGATCGGCGCGTCCGGGCTCCCGCCCGAACGCGCGGACAGCATCGTGCTCATCGAAGATGGCCGCCGGTATGACCGATCGGATGCCGTGTTGCGGATCGCGCGCCTCTTGCCGTTTCCGTGGAGGCTAGCCTGGTGGCTCCGTGCGCTGCCGCGGCCGATGCGCGATCGCCTGTACGACGCGTTCGCGTCGCGCCGATACCGATGGTTCGGCAGGAAAGACGTGTGCGACATCCCGCCGCCTGAATGGCGGGCGAGATTCCTGGACGATCCTCAGCGCCGCGCGAACTCGTAGAGGCTGCCGTCCGCGCGGAACGCAACGATTACGTATGGCTGCGGGTTGGGGCTCTCCATGCCGGGCGATCCGAGCGGCATCCCCGGCGCCGCGATGCCGGCAATCTTCGGCCGCTCGCGCAACAGCTTCGTGACGAGGTCCGCGGGAATGTGTCCCTCGACGAGATAACCCTCTATAACCGCCGTGTGGCATGACCGCAGCCGCTCAGGCACGCGCATTCGAGCGGGTACGGAGTCGAGCTCGGCGACGACCTCGCGCGTGACCGCAAATCCCGCGGCCTTCATGTGGTCTGCCCATTTGCCGCAGCAGCCGCAGGTCGGAGAGAGGTACACCTTGGCGGCGACCGGCCCCGGCTTTCTGGTGCTTTGAGCCTGAAGTGGGCCGGTCGAACAAACGAGGATCGCAGCCATCACGAGATGCAGCGCGGTGCGTGTCATGACCTGATCTTACCGTGAGTAGGCACTGCTACGTCTTGGTCCGCGATCCGGCGATGAGCAGCACGACGCCGGCGACGAGCGATGCGCCGCCGAGGATGGGCGGCAGTGGAATCGTCTTGCGCTCCTCGGTCGTAGCCTCTATCGGACCGATATCCAACACTTTGTCGCGGTCCGTGTATGTAATCCCGCCGAGCGCCAGCGCCACGATCCCGATGACGATCAGCGCGATCCCGACAATGGTCGTCGCTTTCATTGGACGGCCCCCCTTGACGGGATCCCGCGTTGCAGGTTCCTTGCCAGTTCAGCTGGCCAGCTTGCGCGCGCGTTCGAGATCGGGACGCGTCGAATCGGGCGCCTTGACGACGGCGAGGAGCTCCCGCGCGTAGGTCGAGGCGGCGGCGCGATCGCCCATGGCCTCGGCCGCGCGCATGGCGCCGGCGACCGCGCGAAACCGGTTCGGCTCCTTTTTCATGGTCGCTTCGAACGCCGCGAGCGCTTCTTTCGGCTTGCCGGCCTCGAGCATCATTTCGCCGAGCAGCTCGCGCGCCGGCGCGAGCGGGCCGGGCGAAACGGCCGCCTTGTCGGTGGCATCCTCGGCGTCCGCCGCGCCCTGAAGCATCTGGATTGCGGTATCGCGCTGTCCCTCGGCAAACGCCACCCACGCTTCGGCGACCTGACGCTGGATGTCGACCTGGCCGGCCCAGTACGCATCCTTCATCGCCGTGAGCTTTTCGCCGAGCGCCTTCAGCTTGTCGATGTCCGGCCTGGCCGCCGCCGGCGAGCCGCTGCGTGCCGCACCCAGCGCCCGGGCGAAATGCGTCACGCCGTCCGTCCACGGGTAGTCGGTCGATCGCGCTTCGAGCGATGCCGCTTCGGCCCATGCGCCGCGCTCCAGAGCGTAGCGCGCCGGAATCGCCGCGATCGCATACAGGCCCGCAGGACCCGAGGCCGCTCCGCCGATCGCGTTCGGATCGAGGCGATTGCGCAGATCCGGCACGGCATCCACGAGACGACGCGCGGCCGCGTCCTGAACGAGCTGCAGGTACGCATACTCCTGATAGTCCATCGCGTGCAGCGTCTCGCCGACGCTGCCGAGCTTCGTGGCGGTCTCGGCGGACGCCTTGTTGGTCGTGATGGAGTCCTGCCAGTAGCCGACGCGCGTAAAAGTATGCGACGGCATGTGCAGCGCATGCGGCGCCGACGGCGCTATCTGCGCGTAACGCCGTGCCGCTTCAATCGCGCGCGGCGCGAGAGGCGGATGATCGTAGGCGTGGATGATGTAGTGCGCCAGGCCCGGATGGTCCGGATGATCGCGATAGAGCGGCTCCAGCATGCCCGCGGCCTTGATCTGGTTCGCGTACGTCTTGTCGGTGGCCAGAGCGTTCTGACTGATGGCCAGCGCGTAGAAGACGCGCGCTTCCATGTCATCCGGATTTGCGCCGACGAGTGCTGCCATTGCGCTCTCGTAGGCAAGCGTCCGCTCGCGCTGGGCCCGCTCCGGCGCTCCGTCGAACAGCATGAGCACGGCGTCGAAGTACGCGCGCTCTCTCGCGTCGAACTTGGCGGCCGTCGCCGCGCGTGCCTTTGCAATCGCCGCCTGGCCGCGCTCGATGACGATCGGCTGACGGATCCCCCCGAACGGGTTGCCCCAGTTGCTCAACACGATCCCCCAGTAAGCAATCCCGCAGGTGGGTTCCTTCTCGAGCACGCCCGAGAATGCCTGGATCGCCGAGCTGAACTCGAAGGAATGCAGCAGGGCCGTCGCGCGGTTGAAATCGGCGCGGACCGACGGATTGCAGGAAGTGCGGAAGTCAACCGTGCCGAGCTTCTCGCCGGCGTGACCGGCGTGATCGTGCTGCGCCGCGGCCGGCATCGCCGCTACCAGCGACAACGCGACGACGGCGATGGACATCGTGTTCATGTTCGATCTCATAAACCAGCGTCTCCCGTTGGTGTTTGCGACTGGAGGCTCTTGGCGACCTTCTCGACCTGTTCCAGCACCCGCAGCAGGTTGCCGCTCCAGAGCTGCGCGATCTGCGGTTCCGTGTAGCCGCGCCGAACGAGCTCGAGCGTCACGTTGAACGTCTCGCTCGCGTCGTTCCATCCGTCAACCCCCCCGCCGCCGTCGAAGTCGGACGAGATGCCGACGTGATCGAGACCGATCAGCTTGACGGCATAGTCGATGTGGTCGACGAAGTCTTTGACCGTCGCCCGTGGGGGCGGCGTGAACTTCTTGTCGATCTCTGCCATGCGCGCGAGGTACGCCGCGCGTTTGTCCTCGGGCAGCTGCGCGAATGGCGGGCCTCCGCCGGGACGTCCCGCCCCGGGCGCGGGCAGGCCGAACTCCTTGCGCAGGCCGGCGATGGCCGCCGCGCGCTCCGGCGAGTCGGGCGGCGGCGTCTTCACGTAGCTGTTAAACGCGACGACCTGGATCACGCCGCCATTCTTCTTGAGCGCCAGGAGCTGCTCGTCGTCCATGTTGCGGCTGTGATTGCAGAGCGCGCGCGCGGCCGAATGCGACGCGATCACCGGCGCCTTGGACAGCGCGATGGCTTGAAGATTCGCCGCCTTGGACGGATGCGAGAGATCGACCATGATCCCGAGTCGATTCATTTCCGCGATGGCCTGCTTGCCGAGGCTGCTCAGCCCGTTATGGAGCCATTCGCCGTCGCGTTCACCGCTGTTCGAGTCGGCGAGCTGGCTGTGGCCGTTGTGGGCGAGCGACATGTATCGCGCGCCGCGATCGTGGAACTCTTTGATTCGCCGGAGGTCGGTGCCGATCGAATACGCGTTTTCGACGCCGATGAGCGCGACCTTTCTTCCCGACGCCGCGATCCGGTGCACGTCGGCCGCCGTGAGCGCGAGGCCTATCTGTTCGCCGGCGATCGCGCGGGTCAGCCGATGGATCGCATCGAATTTCTCCACGGCCGCGGCGTAAGCCTTTTCGTACGCCTCCGGTGTCAGTTCACCCTGTGCGACATAGACGATGAAAAACGCGGCATCGAGGCCGCCCTCCTTCATCTTCGGCAGGTTCACCTGCGTGTCGAGCCGCTGCGTGTAGTTCTTTTCGCGCGTGAAGTTCGCCGGGTTGATGTCGTCGTGAGTGTCGAGCGTGATGACCCGCTCGTGGATGCCGCGCGCCCTGGCGACGAGCGCGGCGTCGGAACCGCTTTCCTGGGCCGCCACCCCGGTCCAGGCGAGGACCAGGAGCAGCGGCATGGCCCGCCATGCTGGCATGTGCCAAGATTAGCGCATGGCTTCGGCCGACGCCATCACCGAGTTTCTCGCCGCGGCCGACCGCGCGCGGCAGCATCAGGTGGACACGGCGCCCGCGGCGCTCGCGACCGCCGACGCCGACGGCCGCCCGTCGCTCAGAATCGTCCTCGTGCGCCAGGTAGACGAGCGCGGCTTCGTGTTTCACACGAACTTCAACAGTCGGAAAGGCCGCGAGTTGGTGGCAAACCCCCACGCGGCGCTGTGCTTCTACTGGCCTACGCTCGACGAGCAGATCCGCGCAGAAGGATCGGTCGAACGACTTGGGGGGGAGGAGTCGGACGCGTACTTCGTGACGCGTCCGCGCGGCAGCCAGCTCGGTGCGTGGGCGTCCGACCAGAGCGCGCGCCTCGAATCGCGCGAGACGCTCGAAGCGCGCTATCGCGACGTCGAGAAGCGCTTCGAAGGCATACCGGTGCCGAAGCCGCCGTTCTGGGGCGGTTTCAGGCTGCGCCCGGCGCGCGTCGAGTTCTGGTACGGACGCCCCGATCGTCTGCACGATCGCGTGCTCTACGTCCGTGACGGCGACCGCTGGCAAATCGACCGGCTGTACCCGTAGCAGAAACGGAAGCAGCCCTAAAGGCTGCGCTACTGATTTCTGGGCTCTGTTCGCGGCCCGAAGCCCTGCCGGTAGCCGGCGCGGAAGCCCGTTCGATATCCGAGCTGATAGCGCTCGCGGCGGCCCATCGACGCGGTGTAGCCGGCGTCGGCCTGCTCGAGCTCCTGCTGGCCTTCGAGATCCCACGCGTTCCGGAGCTGACGATCCTCGCGCCCCGCGATCCGGCCGTCGAGCATCCCGCGGTCATAGCCGAAGCGATAGGCCTCCGATTGCAGCACCGAATTACCCATCGTTCCCGTCGGCTGTTCTCTGTCATCGGTGTCGAAGCGGGCGTCCCTGCGGCCGAGCCCCTCGCCGAGAAACTCGCTCAGGCTTATGTCGCCGCTTCGGTCGCCATCCAGCCGTCGGAACGTCCCGCGGTCGGAATACCACTCGTCGGTCGAGATGGCGGCATCCCTGTTTCGGTCGTTGTGATCGAAAACGGCCACGAGCTCGTCCCAGCCCTCACCGCGAAACCGCTCACGCGCCGGGTCCTGCTGCGCATCGACGACGGTTACGGATAGCATCATCACGAGTAGTGCGAGTGCTGCGTGGGTTCCGAACTGCACAGATCGCATATCGATCCCTCCGTACACACGACTATGTGCGAAGCCTGTGCCGGACCGAACCCGTCAGTTTTCGCTCAGATTGCACGGCAGAGCTGTCGAAGCTCAGCGCATGAAGGCGACGCCGCGCTCCACGAACTGGTGCACGGCGTACAGGGTTCCTGGAATGGCCGCGGTGAGGAGTACGGCGAGCGGCAGTGCCAGCACCACCGCGCGCAGCAGGCCGAGCGCGAGCGGCGCCTCAGGCGGCTCCATCGGGTCCACCGCGCGGCGGACCCTGCGCTCCAGATCGTCTCCCTCATGAAACGGGCTGACAGGGGCATCGAGCGAGGGCGCCGGACCAAGCCGAACGATCGCGACGAGCGCCGACGCGAGATCGAGCCCTTCGACGCCGCGACGGATCGCGAAGGCGTCAGCCGCGTCTTCCGTTACGACGGACCATGCGTGCTCCAACGCTCGATCGTGCGATCCGCACCGTAGCGCGCCCGGGCACGCGCGCAGCAGCAGCCGCTTGAAATTGTCTGCCGCGCGCAGGTGGCCTCGCTCGTGCTCGACGACCGCCGCGATTTCAGCGGGTCCACACGCCGCGAGCACGCGCGCTGAAAGAAAGATCCGCGTCCGCACGATTCCGGTAACGGCCACGAGTGGTTCCGGGGTGTCCACGACGAATGCGTTCGAGTCGAGCCACGCGACGGGACGCGCCCGTTCGAGCCACCCCCGTACGAGGAGCCGCGTTGCCCGAAGGTCGCGGATGACGCGCCAGGCCGCAGCCGCCAGAAGGATCGCGCCCAGCAGGGCAGCGGCCAGGATCGGCAGGCCGGCCGATTCGTCGAGGCCGCGCGGCTCGAAGCGCGCGAATGCCGGGAGGACGAAGACGAGGATCGTCAGGCTGGCGATGCCGAGCGGCAGCAGACGAACCGCGAGCAGATCGGTGCCGGAGCAGCGCCCGGTACGAGCGAGCCCGAGCATCGCGCGCTCGAGCGGCCGAACGGCCACGCGCGTGGTGACCGTGCAGGCCGCGAACGTGGCGAGCCCGATGACGCCGGCGAGCGCAACGGGCGTCACCGCGAGAGCTCCCGGCGCTTCTGGCGAATCAGGCGGTCGAGCTCGTCGAGCAGCCGCTCGTCGCGGCTGCTGACTGCATCGATGAAGCTGGAAAGGATTGGTTGTGCGGCCGTCGGATGTTCGAGCCACGCGCCCAGCGTGCGCGACGCCAGGCGTTCGGTCAGTTCCGCGCGGCTCCATCTGGGCTCGTAGAGAAACGCGCGGCCCTCCCGGGCTCGCACGAGCACGCCCTTCCGCCGCAGGCGCTCGAGCGTCGTCATGAGCGTCGTGTAGGCGGTCGGCGCGAACTCGGATGCGAGGTCGCCGACGCTCGCTGATCGCTCGCGGCGCCACAGCGCGTCGAGAACCCGGATCTCGAGCGGTCCGAAAAACGACTCCAGGGGGTCGCCAGCGTCGCGGTTCACCGCACTAATATAGCCCTATTTTCGGCCTTTGTCCTCGATGACGCCGCGCGCGGCGCCGACCGCAATCTGTGCGTTCGTGGCGCTCGACAGTCTGCCGATGAGCGTTTCGGTCGGCTCGCGCCGGCTGTCGGCCAGCACGATGACGTCGACCGATCGCGTCAACTGCAGCGGCGCGAAGTTCACGACGACGTCGCGAGCGACGTAGTCCTGCCCTGCGAGCGCGGTTCCATTGCTTGTGCGGAAGCGCACGACGACCGACTTTTCGGACGCGTGCGACAGGTGAAGCTTGAACGACAGCGGAGCCGTCCCGGCAGCCGGTTCACGGCCGTGCGCCTGCTTGATCACGAGCCAGGGTTGCCGGTCGTTGTCCACGATGGTGCCGACACCGCTGCCGTCGGCGATCGCGGCGTTCGCCGGGTTGGAGAGCTGCACGCTGAAGGTCTCGTTTCCTTCGTAGACCCGGTCCGCGAGGACCTTGATCGTGATCGTCTTGAACCGCTCGCCGCGATGGAACACGAGTGTGCCGCTCTCCGGCTTGTAGTCCGAGCCGGCTTTCGCCGTCCCGTTCGCCGTCGTGTACTTCACCGAGGTCCACGAAGGCGCGGCCGACGACAACGTGACCTTGAAGTGCACGAGGTTGTGGCCGCCATGCGGCTCGCGCACGACCGCGTCACCGACCGAGAAGCCCTGCGCGGGTGCCGGTGCGACCGCATCGTCGTTCGTAACCGTTCCGACGCCCTGAGGATCGGCGATGCTGGCGTTCGTCGGGTTCGCAAGGTTGACCACGAACGACTCGTTCGGTTCGTTGACCACGTCGCCGACGACCGTCACGGTTACAGTCCTGCTGGTCTGCCCCGCGGCGAACGTCAGAACGCCCGAGGCCGACTGATAGTCCGACGGCTGCATCGCCGTCCCGTCGGCGGTCGAGAACGCCACGGTGGCCGGCAGGCCCGAGGCCGCGCTCAGCGAGACCGTGAACGAGGCCGTCGACGTTCCCGAATTCCCTTCCGCGACGGCGACGTCGTTGATCGACACCGACGGCGGGACATCGTCATTCACGATGTTGCCCGCGCCCTGCGCGTCGGTGAGGACGACGGCCGGCTGTGCCTGGGAGACGAGATTCACGACAAACGATTCGTTGTTCTCGAACCTCGTGTCGCCGACGAGCGCCACGTTGATCGTTCGCTGGCTCGTGCCAGGACCGAACGTCAGCTGGCCCGTCTGCGCAACGTAATCCTGACCCGCGAGAGCCGCGTCGGGTCCGCTGCCATCCGCGGTGGTGAAGCCGACGACGACGTCGTTGCCGGTACCGTTGTCGACGCTGACCGTGAAAGCCGCGAGCGTCTGGCCCGCGTTCCCTTCCGCGACGGTGACGTCGTCAATCGTCGCGGTGGCAGGGAAAGAGAAGTAGGCCACGAGCGGATCGTGATCGGAGACCCGCTCGGGCCGGCTGGGGATGCCGCGCAAAGATTCCGGGAAGTCCGCGTTGACTCTGCCGTACTGGAGCTCTGCAAACGAGCTCTGCAGGTTCTGTGTAATCAGGATGTGATCGAGCTGGTGGGCGTTTCCGTCGAAGACGAACGAATAACGCTCGCTCGCCGGGGCCGCGGCGCCGAGGTCGACGAGATTCGGATCCACCAGGTCGGCGCTCGCCTCGAGCACCTGATCGGCCGGTGCCGGCGTTCCCCTGATCGCGCCGAACACGTCCACCAGGCCGTCGTTGAACTGCGTCGCGTTGAAGTCACCAAGCACGACGATGCGCTCGGCCGGATTCGCCATCTGCCGCGCCTGGACGATCCCGGCGAGAAATTCAGCCTGGAGCCTGCGTTTCAGGCGCGCCGTCGGGTTGTCCAGCGGGTCGCTCAGGTGACTCGCGACGAACGTAACCGGGAACGTGCCGCCAGAGGGCGTGCCGACCTCGGTCCGGAGCACGAGCGGCGGACGGTCGTTCAACGTCAGCGTGCCGGCGGTCGGATCGTCGAAGGTCGCGTCCGCGCCTTCCTGCGCTACTCCAACGACGTTGACGCGCGAGCCCTTGACGAGGAACCCGACATCAAGGCCGCGCTCGACGGGCAGGCCCGGCCCGACGTCCTCCATTTCGAGCAGATGCGCCTGATAGAAATCGGACGACCCGAGGTCCGCGTTGATTCTGTCGGCGAGCCGCTGGAGCGTCGCCTCGTTCTCGACTTCCGCGACGCCAACGACGTCGGGAGTCTGAAGCGCGTCGCGGACGAGCAGCGACAGCTTGCTCAACCGATTTTCGAATGCAGCCGGCGTGACGAGCGGTTCCGTCATGGCCGGATCGTTAGTGTCGTCGAAGAGCCGCTGCAGGTTCAGCGTCGCGACCGTGAACTCGTGCGCGGCTGGCGTCCGCACCGCAACTGCTGCCTGCGGTCCCGCTACGGCGTATCCGGGCGCCGGGTCGGGAACGATCGTATAGGCGTTGAACTCGTAGTCGAGCGGTCCGACGAGGTCGGCGACAGTCTGGCCGGCCGCCACTTCGAGCTGGGCTGCCGTCAGCTGGCCGTCGCTGTCGACCCGAAACCGCTCCGGGTTTCCGTCGAACTGTGGAACGTTCGAGGGGAGGCCGGCAGGCGGCGTGGAGAATGGATCAACTCCCGCCCCGCGGAACGGCCGCGCGACGCCATCGACGACTCCGTAGAAGACGCCATTGCTCGTCGACGTCGCGTTCAGCTCGCTGATGCTCTGCGCCCCCGTTGGGCCCACCACCCGCAGCACCGGCACATGCACGCGCATGCCCTCGAGCCGTTCGAGAACGTCGAGACCGCCGTCGGCCGGCGTGTCGCCGGCTGTGAGCGTCACCGGCGCGGGGAGCGTATTCCCACTCGAGAGAACGACGACGCTCGGCAACCCTGCGATGCTCGTGACGGTCTTCTGGTTGGCCGCGAACTCCGTGACGGTGCCGGTGACGTCGACCAGGCTGCCCACCGCGGGCGGCGTCATCGGATCGAACACGAGGATCGCTTCCGATGTATTCGGATCGGCGTCGACGTCGCCGTCTGGCGCCTGAATGAAGAACATGCCCGGCCTGCGCCCCGTGACGATGCCGGACGTCTGAACGCGGACGCCGACGTACGGCGACGCGACCCCGGATCCCTGGATGTCGTGGATCGCCAGCGGAACGGTCGCGGCGTCCACCATCAGGAAGATCCAGGCTTCGGCTTCGCGTCCCTGCGCGTCGGTAATCCTCGCCGTCAACTCGAAGAAGTTGCCGGGCGTCGAGAGCGCGACGGTCGTCTGAAAGGCGAAACTGTTGTCGCCGGCGATCATGTCGCCGTTGGTTCCATCGTCGAAGAACGTCTGAGACGCGGAGCCGCCGATCGGCGTCAGGTCGGTCGTTACCGCCAGGCCTGTGCTCGTCGGGTTCTCGCCGGGGAACACATCAACGGTCAGAAGGATCGGGTCGCCTGCCGTCAGGAACGAGGGAAACGCGGTCCCCACACCCGACGGCGGTGTCGGGCCTGACTGGGCGCTGCCATTGCTCTGAAGGAGCGCGGCCGCGATCGTCAGCGCGAGAAACGCGAGCCGACGTGACGGTCGACGCGAGTCGGATGTGTTCGCAGGGTGCATAAAACTCCTTGGGCTGAACACATCGTAACTCGTTTGCCTGCAACAATTCCGCTACGAAAAGTGAAATCGATCTTTGGAACACTTTGTTTCAGATTCGTAGGTCGCGCGGCGATCCAAATTTTGGATCTCGCGATCGGAAAAGCAGAAAAAAAAGTGCGCCGACGATGAGCGCGATGATGCCCGCGAGTGCCTGCGCGCGCGTGAGTCCTGTGAGCAACCACACGCTCGCGACGGCCGCGGCAACAGGCACAGCGGCACCGCCGGGCACGACGAACGCTGCGGGTGAACGTTGCGTGCGGCGGAGCACCGGCACAGCGAGGCACGTCGACGCGCTGAAGAGCAGACGCGCGATCGCGCTGACGACTGCGAGCTGCGGGAACGTCGCGGCGACAGACACGACCCACGCGAGAACGCCGAAGGCCGCGATGGCGATGTGTGGCGTTCGAAAGCGAGGATGGACGCGCGCCAGCGTCGACGGCAAATCACCCCAGCTGCCGAGCGCGAACAGAATGCGCGGTCCCACGAGCGCCAGCGCGCTGAGACTCCCGATCGTTGAGATGAGCGCACCCGCGGTCACGATCGTCCCTCCAGCTGGACCGAGCACGGCGTTGGCGGCGGAGGCAAGAGGCGTCGGATCGCCCGCGAGGCCGGGAACGACACTGAGCGCGATAACCTGGATGAGAACGTAGAGTGCTGCTGTCACACCGATCGCCATCACGAGCGCTATCGGCACGTCACGCCGGGGCCGCGTCGCCTCCGCCGCCGGCACTGAGGCATTCTCGAAGCCGCCGAAGGCGAACACCAGCAGAAGGCTTGCCTCGCGGAGTCCACCCGACGCGCCGCCAGGCATCAGGCTGAAGCGCGCACTGTCGATGAAGGGCAGGCCGAAGAGAACGAGCGCCAGGATCGGGCCGAGCTTTGCGATCGTGAGGGTGTTGACCGCGGCCGCGCCCTGCCGAACCCCGCGAACGTTCAGGCCCGCCAGGCCGAACACGATCAGCGTCAGCACGAGCAGGCGGCCTGCGCCTGCGCCGGCGGGCGGCCAGAAGCGGGCTGCGTACGCGGCGCATGCGTTGCCGATTGCGCCGGCTGCCGCGAGCCTGGAGAGGAAGAACAGCCATCCGACCTCGAAACCGACGAACCGCCCGAACGCCGTCCGCGCGTAAAGATATGGTCCGCCCGTTTCGTCGAACCGGCTTCCCGCCTCAGCGAAACAGAGCACCACGAGAGCGGTGACCGTTGCCGCCACCATGTACGCGCTCGGGCTCGCCGGGCCGAGGAGCGCAGCGACGGTAGCCGGCAATACGAAGATCCCGGAACCGATGACGCCGTTAATCGCGATTGCGATCAAACTGAAGAGGCCGAGGACGGGCCGGAGGCTGTCTTGGGCGGGGCGAATGGGGGTGAGTATACTGTGGTCCGTTTGAACCGAATCGCCAAGACAGCGCTTCAGGTCGGGTGGAAAGCGGTACCCTTCAAGTCAACGGTCAGACCGATCGCGAGGCGCGTTGTGTCCTCGCGGCTGATGCCGGGCTGCTGGATGCGATCGCTCCGCGCCTATCGCATCTTCAGCCTGCAGTACGGTCATCTGCGATCCGCCGCGACGATGAGAAGTATTGACAGGGCAGGGGAGCCGCTGCCGTGGATTACGTACCCCGCCGTCGAATTCCTCAAACAGCTCGATCTGAGTGACAAGAGTGTCTTCGAGTACGGATGCGGAGGTTCGACAATCTTCTGGGGCCGCGCAGCCCGGACGGTCGACAGCGTTGAGCACGTCGAGGATTTCTACCGTGAGATCCGGCCCATGCTGCCCTCGAACTGCAGCCTTTCGTTGGAGATCTACCCGGAGGCGTACCTCAATGCCATCGCGAGACGGGGCGAGCCGTACGACGTCATCGTTATCGATGGCCATTCACGTGTCGCATGCTCGCGAATCGCGCCAGCGTACTTGAAACCCGGCGGCTTCATCGTTCTCGACAACTCGGAGTGGTTTTACGAGGCAGCGGCGAACCTCAGGGAGGCCGATCTGATCGAGGTCGACATGTCCGGTTTTGCGCCGATCAACGATTTCGTGTCGACGACCTCATTCTTTTTCCACCGCGATTACAGAGTGAAGCCAAAGGCCGATCGCCAGCCGGTCGGTGCAATCGGCAGCGTTCCGAAGCCGAATTTCTCAAAAGTGACGGGGCCCGCGGAGAGATCCGCTCCGTAGGACGCCATCAGCGATCACTCCGAGATCCCCAGCGGTCGATGTTATTGAGAATGGCGAGCGCCGTGCCCGAGAAGATCTGCTCTTTCTCTCGCGCGGGGATGTCGAGCTGTTCGATCGATGACACGGCCCGGTCGATCGATCCGAGCAAGTGGGGATAGTCGCTGCCCATGGCCATGTGATCGGCGCCGACGAGATCGCGCGCATGCCGGAGGTTGTACGGGCTGAACGTGACCGTGTCGTAGTAGAGCCGCTTGAGATACACGCTCGGCGGCGCGTCTATCTTCACCCTGCACTCCGCGAAGTCCCGGTACCCGCTGTCCAGCCGTTCCATCAGCCACGGAATCGCACCGCCAAGATGGCCGATGAGCCACCGGATGTCCGGAAGCTCGCGAAACAGGCCGTCAAAGCACATGCGCGCCACCGCGAGCGTCGTGTCGAACGGAAATCCAACCAGCGGCCCGAGCACGTACTCGCCGAAGGGAGCGGAGTGGGCAGGCAGCATCGGATGCAGGAAGATGCAGAGACCCATCCGATTCGCTTCTTCGAAGAACGGCCGGTACACGGGCGACGTCAGCGCACGCCCGCGAATGTTGCTCAAGAGGACCACGCCGTTCATCCGCAGATCGTCGATGGCCCGGTGCAGCTCCAGGAGGGCCGCGTCAGGATCGTCCATGGGAATCGACGCGAAGCCTTTGAATCGACCGGGATGACGCGCGATGAGATCGGCATAGGCGTCGTTGACTTCACGCGCCACCGCCGCCTGGCGGTCCGCTTCCGCAAAAAACACGTTCGGCGTCGACAGGGAAATGACCTCGACGTCGATGCCGACGCGATCCATGTCGGCGAGCCGCTTGTCCGGGTCGGTCATCGGCGGCGTGATGCCGAAGAACCGCGCCCCGCCGTACGTGATAATCGTGCGACCCGTCGGATCAGTGGTGAAAGAGAAATCCCGGCCGTGCTCCTTGATGCGATCGAAGAACGCGGCCGGGTAATAGTGGGTATGAAGGTCGTACTTCAATGCCGAATGTCCAATGCCCGATGCCCAATGCCCAGACGGAGGCCCGAAGCCCAAGGCCCCAAGCCCCAAGCCCTACGGCTCCGTCCCAGTCCTGAGCGCGCGCACGGGCTGCGGTACTTCCATCAGAAAGTTCGCCGCCGCGAGCTGCCTGTAGAGATCGCCCGCTTTCGAGATGACCCCGTTGACTTCTCCCACCGCCGTCGTGAGCGCTTCCCGGTTCTCCGTCACCAGCCGTGTCTGCGTCTCGGTCGGCAGAGAAGTGGAGCCCATGATCTGACTCTTGAGCTGACCGATCCGGCCGCGCACGTTCTGAGTGCCGCCGAATCCGCCGCCGAACCCGCCACCGCCGCCCACGCCGAGCTTCGGCTTGACCTTCTCGACTTCCTTGTCGAACGACTCGACGGCCGTCTTCATGTCGGCCGGCGCCTTCGTCGACTTCAGCCTGTCCTTCAGGTCGGTGAGCTGGCGATCGATCGTCGTCAGCGCGGCCGCCGCCTCGTTTGCGTGACGCTGGAGCTCGTGGAGGGCGAGGGCTGTCTCGAAGTGAACCTTGCGGTCGGCGTCGGTAATCTGAATCTCGGGATCGCCCGAGACGACAACGCGGGAGGTTGCCGCATCGCGCCCATCGACACTGAGTGCCACTGAATAGGTCCCGGGCAGCACCAGCGGACCGTTCAGCCCGCCTCCGAAAAACCCTCCACCCTGGCCCGGCTGCTGGCCCGCTAAAGGTGGCAGGGGCTCGACGCGCAGATCCCAGACGACGGTGTTGAGGCCGGCGGCGCCGGCGTTCCGTATCGCAGCGCCCGAGAGCTCGCGTACGGTCCGGCCTGTCGCGTCCTTGACGCTCAGCTTCACGTCCTTGGCGGCTTCCCGGAGACGGAACGCAATCGACACGCCTTCGCGCGGGTTTTTCCCGAGGAACTTGCGATCGCCCTCGAAGTCGCGCATGCGCTCCGCCGATCCGTTGCGCTGCGCGACGGCCTGAGGCTCGAACAGGTAGACCGCCTCGGTCATGGCCTTCGCGTGCTGCTGGAACGGCGCAAGATCGTCGAGCACCCAGAATGCCCGGCCGTGGGTGGCGAGAATCAGGTCGTTGTCGCGCGGGTGGATGGCGATCTCGTACACCGGAACGGTGGGCAGGTTTGCTCTCACGCGGGACCACGTGCGGCCGCGATCCGTCGTGACGAACAGGCCGGTCTCGGTGCCGATGTAGAGCACGTCCGGGTTTTTCGTGTCCTCCGTGAGCGTGCGAACGACCTCGCCCTTCGGCAGGCCGCCGGCGAGCGACCGCCACGAGCCGCCATAGTCGCCACTCGCAAAAACGTACGTGCCGAAATCGCCGGATCGGTGACCGTCGAAGGTTGCGTGGACCGTTCCATCATCGAAGCGCGACGGAACGACCTTGGAGACGTAGGTGTTCTTCGGGACTCCAGGAATCTTGTCTGTCACGCGCGTCCAGTTCTTGCCGCCGTCACGCGAGACGGCCACCACGCCGTCATCCGAGCCCGTGTAGTAGAGGCCGGCGCGCTTCGTTGATTCCGCGAAGCTGACGAGCGTGCTGTACGCCGCGACGCCGTCGTTTCGCGCGAGCCGCGTCTCGCGTCCCCTGACGCCCATCAACTCCAGCTCGTCGCGATCGACGGCGTTCGTGAGGTCGGGGCTGATCTCCTGCCACGAGTGGCCGCGGTCCGCCGACTTCAGCAGTTTGTTCGCCGCGACGTAGACCGTTTTCGGATCGTGCGGTGACAACGCCATCGGCGTATCCCAGTTCCAGCGATACGCAGGCTGGCCCGCGACCGGCTCCGGACGGATCGACTTGCGCTCGTTGGTGAGGCGGTCCACCCGATTCATGCGGCCGTCCTGCGATTCCGAATACAGGATTCTGGGATCCATCGGATCGACCAGCGCCACGAAGCCGTCGCCGCCGCCGATGATGAACCATTCGTCGTTGCCGATGCCGTTGCGGTTGCGGACGGCGCTCGGACCGCACCATGTGTTGTTGTCCTGCAGCCCGCCGCAGATGGTGTATGGGGACTGCATGTCGTACGACACGTGATAGAACTGCGCCAGCGGCAGGTTCGGGAGATACGTGTACGTGCGGCTGCGATCGTAGGAGATCGCGACGCCGCCGTCGTTGCCCAGGATCAGATGATCGGAGTTTGCGGGATTGATCCACATCGCGTGATGGTCGACATGGATGCTGCGGGCTCCCTCGTTGTGGAACGTCTTGCCGCCGTCGTCCGAGACGTGCAGCTGCACGCCCAGCACGTAGATCCGGGCATCCGAGTTCGGGTCGACGCGAATCTGGCTGAAGTACATCGGGCGCGGGTTCACGTTGCTCAATTTCTTCCAGCCCGCCCCGCCATCGTCTGAGCGGTACACTCCGCTCTCGGTCGCGTGCTCGATGCGGGCATAGACGACGTTCGGATTCGATCGATAGACGTCGAGGCCGATCCGCCCCTTGGGTCCGTCAGGAATTCCCGCCGTCAGCTTCGTCCACGTTCGGCCCGCGTCGGTCGTCTTGTAGATCGCGCTGCCGTTGCCGCCGCCGTTGAAGCCCCACGTGGCGCGGCGGCGCTGGTACGTGGCCGCGTACAAGACCTTGTTGTTCGACGGATCCATGACGAGCTCCGTCGCTCCGGTGTCGTCGTCTACGAAAAGACTCCGCGTCCAGGTGAGCCCGCCGTCGATCGTCTTGAACACCCCACGTTCGCCGCCGGGCGCCCAGAGGCTGCCGAGCGACGCCACGTAGACGACGTCGTGGTCCTGCGGATCCACGATGACGCGGGCGATGTGCCGCGACTCCCGGAGCCCCATGTTCTTCCAGCCGCGTCCGCCGTCGGTCGACTTGTAGACGCCGTCGCCCCACGACGAGCTCTGGCGGTTGTTGTTCTCGCCGGTTCCCACCCACACGAGATTCGCGTCGGTCGGAGCGATCGCGACATCGCCAATCGATGACGTGGACTCGTTGTCGAAGACCGGCTCGAAGGTCGTTCCCTGGTTGACCGTCTTCCAGAGCCCGCCGGTCGCGGATGCCACGTAGAACACGGATGGGTTGGACTCGAGCACGGCCAGATCGTCGATGCGCCCCGACATCGTGGCGGGGCCGATCTCGCGGAATTCCAGTCTGTCGAATGGGCCATCGGCTTTGCTGGGCTCGGCGGACCGGTCGGGCGTCTGGCTGGTGAGCGGCGACGAGAGAATCAACGCGAGCGCAGCAGTGAGGACTCCACGCGTCACGGTACCCCCTTTGCTAACGAACAGCCGACCGGCGCGGCGCAGTCCATGGCCGGGCTTCGGCAAGGCGGCGAGAATATCACGCCGCTCGCTCCGTCGGCCGCCCTTTGGTGGTAGGGTGGTGCCGGACTTTTGCACCCCGTTTGCGGACCGGTCGCCGAGTCGTCGTGCTGCCGGGGCAGGATGCAGCGCGGAGGTCCAGATGCTCGCACGCCTCTCGATCGGTGTCGTCCTGATCGCTTGTGCGCTCTCGGCATCGGCGCAACCTGCGCTCACGTCCTCCTCACTCGTCGAGCGGTTCATCACGCGTGAAGACACGCCCCTCCGGTCCTACACCGCGTTACGCAGGCTGCACGCGGAGAACCTCAGGCTTTCGAAACGGGCGACGCTCGATGCCTGTACTTTTCTCACTCCTGAGGAAGGGTTTGCGTACCGAATCCTGACGGAGCAGGGCAGTGCCTCGGTGCGAAAGAAGGTCCTGCGCGCCGCGCTCGAGGCGGAGGTGCGCGCGCTCACGACGGGGGAGGCCGGTTCGGCTGCGCTCGACCCGAAAAACTATGAGTTCGGACCGGCGGAGCCGCTCGAGGACGGGCTCGCCCGTATCCCGATCAAGGCGCGGCGATCCGAGGCGCTGCTCATCAACGGCGGCTTCGTTCTCGACGAGAACGCGAATCTGCTTCGCGTGGAAGGACAGCTCTTCAAGAAGCCGTCCTTCTGGGTCAGCCGCGCCGAGGTGGTCCGCGAGTACGCCCGCATCGGCGGCGTCCGTGTGCCGGTTCGTGTCTCGTCCACCGCCTGGTTGAAGCTGGCGGGCCGCTCCACGTTCGAGATGACCTACGAGTACGATTCCATCAACGGCATCAGCCTGCGGTCGAGCGCCGAAGTCAGCGACGCCTGCAGCGCCACCGTTTCGGTTGCCGGCACGCCGTAGGTCGATATCCACACACCGAGGTGCCAGTCGGCCTGGGCCGGGCCGCACTCGAACTCGACGAAGAACAGGCCGTCGTTGAGCGCCGGCAGTCGTCCCCACGCGTGCCGTTCCGGAGATGTCTCCTCCAGCATCGGATTCACGATGCCGTCGAGCAACGGCTTCTTGAAGAGCGCCTCCCACACGCGCGCCCTCGTCGCCGAGATCTTGCGCCGCTCCCAGACCATCGTTCGGGGCACGCCGCCGTGGCGTTCGAGATAGTGGCGGAGGTTCATGAGGAAGTACCGCCAGCCGTTTTCGGTCGCGGTGAACTGTTCGTCCCACTCGGCCCCCTCGCCAAAGCCGGAGTGCACGAGGCGGACGACGGTCCGGCCCCCGCGCGCCTCGACGCGGAAATCGATCCTGGAGACGGCACCGGGATTGGCGGGATCTACGGGATCCTCGAAGCGGAGGTGCGTGGGCGGCTCCAACACGGCGACGCGGGTTACCCATTCCTGACCCGGTCCCCACGACATCGCGAGGCTCCCTCCCTCCTCGCTCGGGTTGCCGCTGGCCTTCAATGGAAACCATCGCTCGAGCTCTCTTGGATCGGTCAGGGCGCGCCACACCGTTTCTCGATCCGCGCCCAGTTCGATCTCGACGTTGATTGAGCGGCCCTTCTGCCCTGTTTCCGGCTTCGCTTCAGTCATGGGACGTTCTCCTCTGGGGGAAGAGCAGGATATGCAGCGGCGACGACGGTGAAGCTCCGGCCGCGCTCCGCCCGCTCGTCGTGGTACTTCGCGACGAGGCGGGTGACAGCCTGCGAAAGATCTTCGGCGAACGCGTGTTGATCGGCGGCGCTCGCAAATCGAACGGTGGTATGAAGGGTGAGCGTGGGGAGTTTCCTGCCGGCCGCTCGAGCCCGCTGCTCCAGGGCCGTCACGTCGCGTGCGACACGCGCCGCGACGGCGCTCAGGTATGCACTGGACAACCGGTCCTGTACCGTTTCCGGATCTGCGCCAAGGGCGCCGACGAGCTCCGGCGCCAGCGTGTGGACGTGTGCCGTGACGCGAAGCAGCCGCTCGACGCAGTTGCCTTTCCGGCGGGTGGCTGCGGTCTCAACCAGGCGGTCGCGCCGGAGCGCGCGGACGTGATACGCCACGCGCTGGCGGGAGGTGCCGAGCGACCGCGCCAGGTCGGCCGCCGACTGCGGTGCGCGCAGCAGGTGCAGAATCTGGAGGCGCACAGGGTCGACGAGGGCGGCGGTGGCGACCACGACGGAAGTGTCTCACCGTCAAAATATATTTGTCAAGGCAGGATATGATTGACCGCACAACCAGGCTCGTGCTCTCGAGCGGCGTGCTCCTCTGCGGAATGGCCTGCGCACGGCCGGACCAGATTGCTGTCCAGGTGCGGGAGCGCGACGAGATTGTCCTGGCCGTCTCGATCCGGGATGATGCGCCTCCCGACGGGGAGCCGGCGGTGACGGCACTCACCGTCGAGGTGAATGGCCGGCCCGCACACGACCTGCTGATCGTGCCCGGCAGCGGGCAGACACGCTACGACACTCTGGTTGGCCCACTCCCGGCCGGACGACACACGATCGCCGTCAGGCCTTCCGCACGGTGGCCATCACACGGCGCCATACGGGCCACCGGCATCAGCGCTCGAACCGTAAATGCCGGTTCGCCCGACTACGACCTGCTGCGCCTGGCGCCGGTTATCGTCCTCCGACCGGATACGGTTGGCGTCCTCAACGATCTGCCGATGATTCTCTACGCCGAGGATCGACGATCGGGCGGCGCCGGGCCCATCGGGTACACGACGATCTTCACGAACGAGGATGGCGGTACGGAAACCCCCGCACTCTTCGCGCGCTGGGGACGCGCGTGCGACATCGAGCTGATCTACGAAGCCACGCTCGATGCCGGCGGTCCGATCGCCAGCGACACGTACCAGGGACCGGATCACAAGGTCCTGCCGTTCAACGGCCGCCGGATCGGCGACCACCCCGTGCTCATCGTCGCGACGCGAAACAACATGGTGAGGGACGCGCCCGTCCCGGAACGTCCGGACGACACAACGCCCGTCATGGTCCGGCCCGTTCCCGTTGTCGTGAAGCCGGACGCCGGCACGCGTGAGGCGATCCTGGACGCGCGGCCATGGCTGCACCGGCTGACCTTTCGCGAGCTGCGCGCGGAAGGGAAGCGCTTCGATCCACGCGATTACGTGTACCTCGAAGCCCGGCTCCGCCTCGCCGACGCGGCGGTCTCCGCGTGGGTGACGTTGTCGGACGGCGGGAAGGCGTCATCGGATCTCGGTGACTCGAAGCTCAGGGTCGAGCGGGACGGCTGGGTCCGCGTCGCAGTGCGGTCGCCGCGTGACGCACACGTGACTTCTGCCGGCTGGAACTGCTTCGACCGTGCGCGCCCGCGCAAGCTCTGCGACGTCGCACCCGCGAAGGTCTTCCGGCTCTCGGACGACTTCAGCGTGCAGCCGGTTGAGGTCCCGGTGACGCCGTGACGGCCCGTGCCTCGCGAATGCGCTCGCCATGAAGCGCCGCCTCTTCCCACGCTCGAAATAGCGGGTTCAGGGCAATCGGCCAGGGCCTCGTGCGCGCGTACTCGCGCGCGGCGCGTCCCATCGCGAGCTTCACGTCGGCGTCGCGAAGCAGATCGTCCAGCCGCCAGCAGAAGCTCAGTGCATCCCCGGCAATGCAGACGAACCCGGTCGTGCCAGGCAGAATGTTTTCCGCCGGCCCGCCCGCATCCGCGACGAGAACCGGTAATCCGCACGCCTGCGCTTCGAGGACCACGTTGCCCGCCGAATCGGTCGTGCTGGGAAAGACGAATACGTCGGCGGACGCCATGGTCTGCGCCACGGCGTCGTGCGGCAGTGTTCCGGTGAAGATCGCGTCGGGGCAGAGACTCTTGAGCTCTTCGCGCATCGGTCCGTCGCCGACGAAGATGAAACGATGCGCAATGTGATGGCGGATGAGCGCCGTCTGGAGGTCGTCGAAGAGCGCCAGGCCCTTCTCGCGCGACAGCCGACCCGCATACAGGAACGCCGGACGCCGATCGCTGACTCCCCATCGCTCGCGAACGGCATTGGAACGCCGATCCGGCGTGAACGTCGCCGTATCCACGCCTCGCTTCCAGATCCTGAGCTTTGCGCGGTCGAAACCGCTCGCCGCCAGCAGGCGTAGCGTGGCCTCGGACGGCCCGAGCAGCGTCCTGCTCGGCCGATACGTCCAGTTCATGTAGCGCTGCATCGCGCGCCCCAGCATCTCCGAGCCGCTCAAGTGCGTCGCATATTCGGCGAGGTGGGTGTGAAAGCTGCCCACCATCGGCAACGCGAGCTTCGCCGCCACGTACCGGCCGGCGAGCCCGACCGGCCCGGGCGTCGTCACGTGCACGACCGAGATGCCATCGGCGACCACGCGACGAGTGAAGGCTCGCAGCCGTGGCAGATACATCCGCATCTCGCGATAGAAAGGGATGCCCACCCCCAGCGACTTCAACGCGACGTAGTGCGGCGTATCGACTTCGAGATCCGCGCAGGTATAGATTCGGGGCTCGATATGCGACGGCGCGTGCCGCAGCAACGCCCTCAGCGTCGTCGTGACGCCGTTGACCTTGTCGAAGTCGTTGTCGGTGAAGACCGCGACCCGCATCAGGCAACCTCCGGCACCCGAAGGCCCGGACGCGCGACGAGGTCGAAGAGCAGGGCGCGGTTGAAGCGCATCTCGAGCACGAAGTGGCCGAGCGCGACGGCCAGCGGGATCGCGATCAGCGGCATCCCGAGCGTGGCGCAGACGAACAGCGCCTGGCGCCGCCACCGCAGGGGGCGCTCGATCATCCGGCCCGCCTGTTCCTGATAGAAGCCGGACGCGACGCGGAAGATGTCGGACGCCATCGTGAAGTAGTTGCCCTGACGGCCTCCCACACGCACCCGGCCGGCGCGCAGCCCCTGCAGGAACTCCTCGCGGTTGCGCGCCTCCGGCACTTCGACCCAGGTCAGGCCGATGCCGCGACGGGTGTGCGAATCGCTCCCCGCGATGGGCACGCGTCCGTACGCCTCGGCGAGCGACCGCGCCGTCTGGTTCTGGCTGCCGAGGCGCGATCCGTTGACCACCTCGACGCCATCCACCCAGGGGATGAGCGCCGCGATGTGTCTTGCGGTGATCGAGCCGTTGATTCGTGATGCGACGTGATTGACCGTCGTGAAGATCCGCTCCTGCCGCAGGTACGGCAGCAGCTCCGTGACGTCGTGCCGCAGACGCTGGATCTCGCGGTGCTGCGCCTCGTTGATGCCCAGGACGCCCAGGTGGACGCGCACGGAATCGTTTGGAAAGGCGCCGGTGACTTCGCAGCCGACGATGACGTCCGGCCGATCCGCGATCGTCAGCGCACCGTCAATCCGATCGTGATCAGTGATCGCGACGAGATCCATGCCGCGCGTCTTCGCGCGCCGATACACGCCCTCTGGCGTGTTGTACGACTCGCGCATCAGGCGGTCGAGCGGACGGATGGTCGAATGGCCCGAATAGACGGTATGTACGTGGGTATCCAGCTTCACACGGCCTCCAAACCGCTCCGGCGGAGCCTCGCTAACCGGGGGAGGGGCCCCCGATCGCCAACGAGCCGCGCTTTGCTGGGTTCAAAGCGCTTTCACCATGCTGACTGCTGACTGCGGAATGCTGAACGGGGAAGCAGCATCCAGCTCCACACTCAGCAATCCACATTCAGCAGTCAGCAGGGTCTCAGGAGCGCGTGACAGGCCTATGTAGGGCGAATGACAGAGCGGTAAAACTTCAGATTTCCCCTCGCGCAGCCGCGGCATCGAGCTCGGCGTCGCTGGCTTCGCGGAACTCGCCCTCCCACTTGGCGACAACGACAGTGGCCAGGCAGTTTCCGACGACGTTGACCATGGTGCGGCCCATGTCCATGAGCTCGTCGACACCCAGGATCAGCGTGACGCCCTCGAGCGGCAGGTTGTAGCTCGCCAGCGTCCCCGCGAGGATGACGAGCGACGCGCGCGGCACGCCCGCGACGCCCTTGCTCGTCAGCATGAGCGTCAGCAGCATCGTGATCTGCTGGCCCACCGTCAGCTCGACGTTCGCCGCCTGCGCGACGAAGACGGCCGCGAGCGACAAGTACAGCGTGCTGCCATCGAGGTTGAAGCTGTAGCCGAGCGGGAGCACGAACGAGACGATCCGGCGCGGCACGCCGAGCCGCTCGGTGACTTCGAGCGCGCGTGGGAGCGCAGCCTCGCTGGAAGTCGTCGAGAACGCGATGACCGCCGGCTCCCGTACCGCCTTGATGAACTTCCGGATCGGAATGCGGAAGATCAACATGATCGGCAGGAGCACGAGCAAGATGAACGCGGCGAGCGCCAGGTACAGCGTCGCGACGAGCCATGCGAGATTCGTGAGAATGCGGACGCCGCCGTGACCCACCGTGTATGCGATGGCGGCGCCCACGCCGATCGGCGCGTAACGCATCACGATGTTGGTGAACTTGAACATCGTCTCGGCGAGCGCTTCGCACAGCGAGACAATCGGGCGGCCGCGCTCTCCGAGAAGGTTCAGAGCGATCGCGAAGAAGATACTGAAGATGACGATCTGCAGGACTTCGCCATCCGCCATGGCGCGGATGACGGATTCGGGGACAGTGTGGAGCAGGATCTGGTCCCACGTCTTCGGCTGCGCGGTGATCTCGCTCTTGTCAGCCGGGAGCCCGACACCGACGCCGGGCCGCATCACGTTGACCGCGACCAGACCGACGAGCAGCGCAAGCGTCGTGACGACTTCGAAGTAGATGAGCGCACGCACGCCCATCCGGCCCACGGTGCGCAGGTGGCCCGCTCCGGCAATTCCGGCGACGAGCGTGGCGAAGATGAGCGGCGCGATGATCATCTTGATCATCCGCAAAAACAGCTGGCTGAACGGTCTGATGTACGCTGCCCACTCTGCGTTGTAGTTATTCACGGCCGCGCCGACGGCGATGCCGAGGGCGAGTCCGATCAGAATCTGTTGCGTCAGGGACAGGCGGCGGGGGGCGGGTTCGCTCGCTTCTGCGGCGGTCGACGGCATCGGGCGGTAGTTTAGACGATTACGTCCAAAGCTGAGCTTGTCCTCCGGCCGCGGGCGCTATACTTCTCGTCGCATGCCGACAGCGGAGGGGCGGCTTGTGCTCCTGGTGGAGGACGATCAGAGCGGGCGTGAGATGTACGCCACCGCGCTCGAGCTGAGCGGCCTCCGGGTGGTGCAGGCGCACAACGGCCTCCAGGCATTCGACAAAGCCATCGCGCTCCGCCCCGACGTAATCGTCACGGATCTCTGTATCCCCGGTATCGACGGACTCGAACTGGCCAGACGCCTGCGCAGCGACGTCCGAACGCATCACATCCCGATCATCGGCGTCACGGGTTACGCCACGTTCGTGAGCGAGCCCGAGCGGGCGACACGGGCCGGCTGCGACTGCCTCCTGTTCAAGCCGTGCCTTCCCGATCTGTTGCAGGCGGAGATTACCCGCCGGCTCGAGGACGGGACGTCCTGACGGCACTCGCAAGCTGCGCAAGCGCACGCGCATCCCGGTTATAGACATCGTCGCGGAACTGCACGGTGCCGTCTTCGTCCGCGCGAACCGTCCAGTACGTCAGGTGTACCGCGATCGGTCGGGTCAGCTTGACGTGCTTCTCTTCGCCCGCGTGCATGGCTTCCTTGATGCGGTCCGACGTCCATTCCGGCTGATCCTTCAATAGATACTCGGCGAGCGCCTGCGGCTGCTCGACGCGGACGCAGCCGTGGCTCAACGCGCGGAATTTTCGCTTGAACAGCGCGTCGGCCGGGGTGTCGTGCAGATACACGTCGTATTCGTTCGGGAAGATGAACTTCACGAGGCCGAGCGAGTTCGTCGATCCCGGCCGCTGTCGGAACCGATAGGGGAGCGTTCCCTCCTCGGCCGAGAACGAGGTCCAGTCGATCTCCTCGACATCCACCTTCTGTCCGGACGTGTCGACGACTTCGATTCCGTTCCGCTCGAGGAACGCAGGGTCCGCCTGCACGGCCGGCAGCGTTTCTCCTTCGGCGATGCCGTCGGGCACGTTCCAGTACGGGCTGAACACGACGTGCGTCATCGTGTCGCTGAAGACGGGTGTCGGCGTGGACTTCGCCCCGACGACGACCTTCATTGAGAGTGGAATCTGCCCGGCGTCGTGCACCTCGAGCTCGAAGTCGGGCACGTTGACGAGGATGTAGCGGTCGCCGAGATCCCGCGGCAGCCAGCGCCAACGCTCGAGGTTCAGCTCAATCTGCCGGACTTGTTTCCCGGCCGCTTCGTTCATCGCGTTCTGTTTGTAGCGAGCGTACGCTTCGCGCAGGCGGCCGTACTCGGGATGCTGCGGTGCGAACGCGCGAAGGTCTTCGCCGATCGATTGCCGGTCGAGCGATTCAGCCAGGCGTTTCGCAAAGTCGATCTTCTGCCGCCGGAGCCGCCACAGTTTGTCCGCGGGCCCTTCGACATCGGCGGCGCCGGCTGACAGGTCCGCGGCGTATCGAGTCCACGCCCACGTGGCGTCGACGTCGAGCCTGGCGATGGCGTCGTCTTCGACGACGTCGGGCCTGAAGCGCTTGTGCGCCCGCGCGCGTACCGTCTGAAGCCGGTCGAGGCCGTAGCGTTCCGGATCGAGGCCATGGCTGTCGGCCTCTCGCAACGCGACGAGAAGTTCATCGAGGCCCCGCGTCGGCGAGCCGTCGTCCGTCCACATCGGCCGGTTCTGCCGCGCGCGATAGGCGGTTCGCATCGTCTTCCAGAGCGCAACGCGATCGCGATCG
This sequence comes from Vicinamibacterales bacterium, assembly GCA_036257535.1. Lineage (GTDB taxonomy): Bacteria > Acidobacteriota > Vicinamibacteria > Vicinamibacterales > 2-12-FULL-66-21 > DATAEE01. The sequence continues at coordinate 35,598 of DATAFJ010000027.1, forward strand.
CGTCCGACGCTCGCGGGCGGCGAGGTGAGCAGGCGCTGAACGTCTGCCGCCTCCCGGTCCAGACGGGCAGAGGAGCCGCCCGAGCACGCCGGAAGGGCGAGCCCTGCCGTGAGTAGAACGCCTGCGACCGTGGCGGTCGTGTTACCCATCCGTGGCATCGTGCGGCCCACCTCGACGGCCTATCTCCACCTCGAGGCAGGAGCTGTGCCATGTGCCGCGTGTCGTATAATTCATCTCATGTGGACCAAGATGATGGGGGGCCCCCGCAAGAAAGCGCCGAAAACGATCGCGGTGATCGATCCGGACTTGTGCTTCGGGGCGTTCGCGTGCTCGATTTGTCAGGCGGCGTGTCCCGTGGCAGACTGCATCACCGAGGTCCCGGACCGCGACGGCAGAATGGTCTGCGCCGTGCGCGCCGATCTCTGCATCGGCTGCGGGCTCTGCGTCACCCTGGGAAATCCGACCGCGCCGCAGCCGCGCGACTTCGGCTGTCCGCCCGACTACGACGCGATCAACATGGTTCCGTTCGAGCAGGTCGCGAAGCTGGTCGCGGCGGAAGGGGAGACGCAGCCAGCGGAGCAGCCGTCAGCCTGATCGGGCGCCGTACCGCGCGCGCCTGGCGGCCTGGTAGTAGCGCGACGGCAGCGCGTGCCCGATTTTTTCTTCGATGAAGCTCGACGCCTCGACCAGCGCGTCGAGATCGACGCCGGTTTCGACGCCCAATCCATTCAGCATGTAGACGACATCCTCGGTTGCGACATTTCCTGTCGCGCCGGGAGCGTAGGGACATCCGCCGAGCCCGCCAGCCGACGAGTCGAACGTGCGCACGTCTCTGTCGAGCGCGACGAAGATATTAGCGAGCGCCGTGCCGCGGGTATCGTGAAAGTGCAGGGCGATTCGCTCGAGCCCCAGCGCGGGGATGAGCGCCGCAAGCGCCTCGCGTACCTGCCCGGGGTGGGCGACGCCGATCGTGTCGCTGACAGCGACTTCGAACGCCCCCATTTTCAAAAGACGCTCCGAAACGAAAATCACGCGCTCGAGCGGCACGTGTCCCTCGAACGGGCATCCGAAGGCGGTCGAGACATATCCCCGCACCCGGAGGCCGGCGTCCGTTGCGCGGCGCGCGACCTCGGCGTACACGGCGAGCGAATCGTCGATCGACTGGTTGATGTTCCGTCGGCTGAACGTCTCCGACGCCGCGGCAAAGATCGCGATCTCGGCTACGCCTGCGGCAATGGCGCGCTCGAGTCCGGCCGTGTTCGGCACGAGCGCCGTGTAGCGGATCCCGGGCCGTCGCGTGATCGCTGCGAAGACGTCCGCCGCGTCCGCCATCTGCGGAACCCACTTCGGGCTGACGAATGCAGACACTTCGATGACGGGCAGGCCGGCGGCGGAGAGCCGGTCGACGAAGGTAGCCTTGTCGGCCGTCCCCACGATGGCGGACTCGTTCTGCAGCCCGTCCCTGGGGCCGACCTCGACGATCGCAACGCGGGTCACGTCATCTCCACCAGGATCGATCCGGGCTGCACGAGCTGCCCTTCGGCGCAGCGTACTTCGGTCACTGTTCCATCCTGCGGCGCGCGAAGCGGCAGCTCCATCTTCATCGCTTCGAGAAGGATCAGCGTTTCCCCGCGGCGAACCGTCTTCCCGGGCGCCGTGAGAATCCGGAGCACGGTGGCCGGCATCGGCGCCGACAGGTCGGTCAGCCCGCGTGAACCCCCGCGAACCTTCTCGAACCCCTTCGAACCTTTTCGAACCTTTTCGAACCTGAAGGTACGTCCATCGATGAAAACCCACGTTGCGTGCTCATCAGCGGCAACGAACGCACGGACGCGGTTCCCGTCTCGTTCCAGCAGGAGCTCGCCTGGCGCGATATCGGTAATGGTGAACTCGGCGGACATCAGCGTCCCCACCGCTCGAGCGTCGCCCAGGGGTCTCGCTCGACGCGAGTCGCCGCAGCGGGCGGCGCCGGTGGTTTCCAGAAGCTCGCTGCAGCCTGCGCGGCGTCGGTCGGTTCCTTCGTATCGCGGAGCTCGGCGATGCGTTCTTCGACGAACGCCGTGTCGACCGTGCCCGCGCGGAATGCGGGATGGCCGAGGATTGCGCAGAGAAACGCCACGTTCGTGCGAAGCCCGAGGATTGGATATCTCGTCAGCGCCGAAGCCGCTCGATCGATCGCAGCGTCGCGCGTTTCGGCAAACGCGATGAGCTTCGCGATGAGCGGGTCGTAATGGACGCTGATCTCGCTCCCTTCCGCGACCCCCGAATCCACCCGGATGCCGGTCCCCGACGGCTCGCGATAGAGCAGGATCCGCCCCGACTGCGGGAGAAAGTCCTCATCGGGATCCTCGGCATAGACACGGCACTCGATCGAATGGCCGCGCTGGCTGAGCGCCTCCTGCGTCCAGGGCAACGGCGCGCCGCCGGCGACCGCAAGCTGTGCGCGGACGAGGTCCACGCCGACGACGGCTTCGGTGACGGGGTGCTCGACTTGCAGGCGGGTGTTCATTTCGAGAAAGAAGAACTGCGCCGAGTCGCCGGACCCGTCGACGAGGAACTCGACGGTGCCGGCGTTGCGGTAGCCGGCCGCGCGCGCAGCGGCAACGGCGGCGTCGCCCAGCCGCGCGCGCATTTCCGGTGTAATCCCCGGCGCCGGTGTTTCCTCGACAATCTTCTGGTGCCGGCGCTGGACGGAGCACTCGCGCTCGAAGAGATGGACAACGTGGTCGTGAGCATCGGCGAAGACCTGAACTTCGATGTGCCGCGGACGCTCGATCAGCCGTTCGACATACAGCGTGTCGTCGCCGAAGGCGGAATGCGCTTCGCGTCGCGCCGCCGGGACCGCTTCGTACGCCTCCTCGATCGTGCGGATCGCGCGCATGCCTTTCCCGCCGCCGCCTGCCGACGCTTTTACCAGAGCGGGCAGACCGACGCGCTCGATCGCGGTGACGATCCCGTTGTCTGACTGATCGGCTGGGGTGGCGCCTGGAACGACTGGCACGCCCGCGCGTTCCATCAGCCGGCGGGCGCCGATCTTCGATCCCATCCGGGCGATCACGTCGGCGGGCGGGCCGATGAACGTCAGCTTCGCATCGGCGCATGCGCCTGCCAGCGCCGGGTTCTCCGACAGAAATCCATATCCGGGATGCACCGCGTCGGCGCCGCTCGTCCGGGCGGCATCGACGATCTTGCGTACCGACAGATAGCTTTCACCGGCGGGCGACGGGCCGATGTGAACGGCCCGGTCGGCCGCGCCGACGTGCGGCGCGCGGGCATCGGCCTCGGAGAACACGGCCACGCTCTCGATGCGCGCCTCGCGACACGCTCGGATGATGCGAAGCGCGATCTCGCCACGGTTTGCGACGAGCAGCCTTTGAATCACGCCAGGCCCCAAGCCCTAAGCCCTAAGCCCCAAGCCCCAAGCCCCAAGCCCTACTTCCGTTTCTCTAAGAAGGCGCGCATTCCGCGTTGGCCTTCATCAGAGACCCGCTGGCGCGCGATCGTCTCGGCCGTGATATCCATCACGGAACTGGGGCTGCGGCCCGAGATTTTGCGGATAAGGGCCTTCGCTTCGGCGACGGCACCCGGCGCGGAGCTCGCCAGTTCGGTCAGAACCGACTCGACCGCCTGATCGAGCGCCGCGGTCCCGACGACGGTGTGGACGAGCCCGATTTCACGCGCGCGCGACGCGGGAAAGCGCGCGCCGGTCAGGAAGAGCTCGCGCGCCGCCGAGACGCCGATTTTCGCGACCACGTACGGCGAAATCACCGCAGGCAGGATCCCGAGCTTGACCTCCGTGAACCCAAACGTCACGTCCTCGGCGGCGATGGCGATATCGCAGACGGCCGCGAGGCCGGCGCCGCCGCCGAGCGCGGCGCCCTGGATCCGGCCGATTAGTGGAAACGGGACTGTGTCGAGCGCTTCGAACATTCGCGCGAGAGCGGCCGCGTCGCGCAGGTTCTCCCTGTGCGAGTAGCCGATCATGCGCGACATCCACTGGAGATCGGCGCCGGCGCAGAACACCGGACCGGCGCCGGCGAGAACCGCGGCGCGGATCGTCCTGTCGTGCGACGCGCCCGTCGCCCAGTCCGCCAGCTCGGCGATCAGCGCATCGTTGAGCGCATTACGCACGTCGGGCCGGTTGAGTGTGACGAGGGTGACCCGGTTCTCGATGCGAACATCTACTAGCGCCATCGTTGCTACATGCGGAACACACCGAACTTCGCCGGTGGGATCGGTGCGTTGAGGGCCATCGAGAGGCCCAGGGCCAGCGCCTCCCGCGTCGCCGCCGGATCCAGAATCCCGTCGTCCCACAGCCGTGCCGTCGAGTAGTACGGGGACCCTTCCTGCTCGTACTTCTCGAGGATCGGGTTGCGGATAGCCGCTTCTTCGTCCGGCGGCAGCTGACGTCCATCGCGCGCGAGCTGATCGCGCTTGACGGTCGTCAGCACGCCGGCCGCCTGCTCGCCTCCCATGACCGAGATCCGCGCGTTGGGCCACATCCAGAGCAGCCGCGGCTCGTACGCCCGGCCGCACATCCCGTAGTTCCCGGCGCCGAACGACCCCCCGATGATGACGGTGAACTTCGGCACGACAGAGTTGGCGACGGCATGAACCATCTTCGCGCCATCTTTCGCGATGCCCGCGCGCTCGTACTGACGCCCGACGATGAACCCCGTGATGTTCTGCAAAAAGATCAGCGGCACCGATCTCAGGTTGCAGAGCTCGATGAAATGCGTCGCCTTGAGCGCGGACTCGGAGAAGAGAACGCCGTTGTTGGCGATGATACCCACCAGATAGCCGTGAAGACGCGCGAATCCGGTGACGAGCGTGGCGCCGTAGCGCTCCTTGAACTCGTCGAAGCGCGACCCGTCCACGACCCGCGCGATGATCTCACGGACGTCGTACGGCTTCCTGACATCGGCTTCGACGATGCCGTAGATTTCCTTCGGATCGTACCGCGGCGGTTCGGGTGCCTCGAGGTCGGCCGGAGGCGCTTTGGTCGTGTTCAGCGTGGAGACGATCGTTCGTGCGATCTCGAGCGCGTGTTCGTCGTTCTGCGCGAAGTAGTCCGCGACGCCCGACAGCCGCGTGTGCACGTCGGCGCCGCCGAGCTCCTCGGCGGTGACTTCCTCGCCGGTTGCGGCCTTTACGAGCGGCGGCCCGCCCAGGAAGATGGTCCCGGTGCCGCTGACGATGACTGTCTCGTCCGACATGGCCGGCACGTAGGCGCCGCCGGCCGTGCATGAGCCCATGACGACCGCGACCTGCGCGATACGCTCCGCGGACATCCGGGCCTGGTTGAAAAAGATTCGGCCGAAGTGATCGCGATCCGGGAACACTTCCGCCTGCAGCGGGAGAAACGCGCCGCCGGAATCCACGAGGTACACGCACGGCAGGCGGTTCTCGAGCGCGATCTGCTGCGCTCGAACGTGCTTCTTCACCGTCAGCGGATAGTAGGTCCCGCCCTTCACGGTTGCGTCGTTCGCGACGATGACGACCTCGCGCCCCGCGACCCGTCCGACGCCCGTGACGATGCCCGCGGCTGGTGCTTCGTTGTCGTACAGATCCCAGGCCGCCAGCGGCGACAGCTCCAGAAATGGCGATCCGGGATCGAGTAGACGATCGAGCCGCTCGCGCACGGGCAGCTTGCCCTGCTCCCGATGCCGCTGCAGGTACTTCTCTCCGCCGCCCTGTCGCACAACCGCCAGGCGATCGCGGAGCTCGGCGACGAGCGTTTCCGTCCGCTGGGCATTCGATCGGAACACGTCCGAAGCTGGATCGATATGCGTCTCGAGGACGTCCATTACCAGCCGCAGCAGTCGGTCTTGAAGCCGCAGCGCGGGCAGCGCCACACGGCGTGCATCCGGAACATCGCGCCGCCGCACCGGTCGCAGCCGACTTCGCTCGCGCTCTGCGCGGGCCTCGTCGAGACCGGGGCATGGGGCTTGGGGCTCCGGGCTTGGGGCGTCGGGCTCAGAGCTTGGGGCATCGGGCGCAGGGCCTGGGGCTTGGGGCTTGGGGGCATCGGCCGTTCAGGCATGCGGGAATTATAGATGACCGCTCCAACCGGCGCTCGGTACGTATGAATACGCTTCACAGCGCATTGAAACAAAACATTGCGTCCATAGATTGACGCGGAATCACGGGCTGTATAATTACCTGACGTTCTGGACCACGATTTGCTGAGGTTGCGCCCGCGACTCTAGAAAGAACTTCTATGGCTAACGGTAAGCGGAAGACCCGCGTGCTCGCGATAGATGACGAGCCGGCAATGATCGAATGGCTCAAGATCCTGCTGGAGCACGAAGGCTATGAAGTAAAGACGGCGATGATCGGCGCCCGCGGCGAAGAGCTGTTCAAGACCTGGAAGCCCGACCTCGTCGTCACCGACATGCTCCTGCCCGACGTGGATGGCCTCGAGCTGCTGCGCCGGTTCAAGCAGACGCCGCAGGAGACCGAGGTAATCGTGGTCACGGGGCACGGCAGCGTGCAGAAGGCCGTGGAGGCGACGAAGGCGGGCGCGTACGACTTCGTTGAGAAGCCGATCGATCCGGAGGAGCTGCTCGCGCGGCTTCAGCGTGCGTTCGAGCTGCGCACGCTGCGCGACGAGAACGTCGAGCTGAAGCGCCAGCTCGAAGGACGGTTCCAGTTCGGCAACATCATCGGGAAGAGCAAGAAGATGCACGAGCTGCTCGACCTGGTGGAGAGCGTCGCGGCGAGCGACGCGAACATTCTCATCCAGGGCGAGAACGGCACCGGCAAGGAGCTCATCGCCAACGCGATCCACTACAACAGCAAGCGGGCCAAGGGTCCGTTCATCAAGATCAACTGCGCCGCCATTCCCAAGGACCTCATCGAGTCGGAGCTGTTCGGCTACAAGAAGGGCGCGTTCACGGGCGCGATGTCGGACAAGGAAGGCCTCTTCGAGATGGCGGAGGGAGGCTCGCTCCTGCTCGACGAGATCGGAGAGATGCCGCCGTACCTGCAGACGAAGCTGCTCCGCGTCCTGCAGGAGCGCGAGTACCGCCCGATCGGCAGCGATCGGATCGTCCGCGTCGACTTCCGGTTGATCTGCGCGACCAATATCGATCTCGACGCCGCGCTGCGCGACGGCAAGGTCCGCGAGGACCTGTACTTCCGCATCAACACGATCACGCTGCGCGTGCCGCCGCTGCGCGAACGGACAGAGGACATTCCGCTGCTTTGCGAGCACTTCCGCGAGAAGTACAACAAGCGCCACCAGCGCAACATGAAGGGCATCACTCCGGAGGCATACCACATCCTCATCAGGCACCGGTGGCCGGGCAACGTCCGCGAGCTCGAGAACGTCATCGAGCGGGGCGTGCTCGTCGCCAAGGGGACCGAGATCACGCCCGTCGAGCTGCCGGAAAGCCTGCGCGAGGAAAGCCGGACGCAGACGGAGTTCACGATTCCGCCGCACCGCACGCTCGCCGAGATCGAGAAAATGGCGATCGTGCAGACGCTGCACCGCACGAACTGGAATAAGCAGGAGGCGGCGCAGATCCTCGGACTGTATCGTCCGACGCTCTACAGCAAGATGAAAAAGCACGCCATCTTGGACCCGGGGAAGGGCGCAGCGCGACAGCGCGCGGAGGCGTAGCCCATCCGCTCGCCGCGGCGCTCTCTTCCTGAAGTCCCGGTCCGGCGGGCCGATAGATCGGTCGCGGACCATTCACGAGCCGGCGGCACGCTTGGCACGGTGTATGGATCAGATTTTATAGGGTACAAGGAGGCGACGTGGACGACAAGGCACGGGTCCTGATGTCGACGCTCGTCGGTGCAGCCGCCGGCGCCGTTCTGGGGTTCCTGTATCTCACGGAACGGGGCCAGCGTTTCCGGATGCAGATCGAGCCGAGGCTGGACAACTTCATCGGAGAGGTGCATCACCTTCGCGGAACGGTGATGAAGGCTCGCGAGGCGGCAAACGAGGGTTGGCGCTCGCTCGGCGAAGTCACCGGGCGTGTCGATCGCGAGTGGGATCGGAAGAGGGCTCACTAATGGTGGACCTCGGCACGACCAACCTGCTGCTCGGCATCATGGCCGCCGTCAGCGTGATCGAGGGGCTGCTGCTCATCGGCATGGGCGTCGGCGGCTTCATGCTGTATCGACGCGTGACCACGGCAGTCAACGACATCGAGCGGCGTCACGTCGCGCCGCTGACGGCGAAAGTCAATTCGATACTAGGTGACGTTCAGGCAGTGACCGCGCGCGTGCAGATGCAGGCGGCCAGAGTGGACAGCGCAATCAGCGAGACGATGGATCGGGTCGATTCGACGGCGGCGCGTGTCAAGTACTCGATGCGCGATCGCATGGACCAGATCGCGGCCGTCGTTCACGCGTTCCGTGAAGTCGTTGGCAGCCTGTTCGAACGGCGCGCGGCGAACTACTAGGGGAGGTTCCTTCAATGGCGTACGAGTACGATCGATTCGAGCGTGAAGAAGGCAGCGGCGCATTTCTGATGGGGCTGCTGGCCGGGACCGTCCTGGGCGCGGGCCTCGGGATGCTCTTCGCGCCCAAAGCGGGCGCGGATCTCCGCAACCAGCTGTCGGAGCAGGCTGGCCGGCTGCGCAACACCGCCGCCAATACCTATGGCCAGGCCAGCGAGAAAGTGACGCAGATCGTCGAGCGGGGACGCGACGCCTACGATCGGGCACGCACCACCGCACAGCGCACCGCCGAGTCGCTGGGCGCGACCGGCACGGCCGGCGCGACCGGGTCGCCGTCTCCGTCGCCGCTCGGCACACCGGGGCCCAAGCCCGGCACGGAGCGCGATCGGGGATAACCGGGATCGGCGCGATCCCGGCTGATATCATTGCGGCGTGGCGTCGCGGTCGCTCGCCTGGCGCGCGCTCGTGCGCGCGAGGGCGGAAGTCAAGCTGACCCTGCTTTCGTTCTGGCGGGGCCTTACTGGCGTCTACAACGGCGACGACCTGACGTTCGCCGCATCGATTGCGTATTACGCGCTCCTGTCGCTGTTCCCGTTCTTCCTACTCGCGTTTTCCGTTCTCGGCTCGGTGACCGCGGACGAGGCCGATCGCGCGGCAGCGCTCGGCTTCGTGTTCCGCTACTTCCCGCGCCAGTTCGAGTTCCTGACCAACCAGCTCGACTCGCTCCGCCAATCCAGAGTCCGGCTCGGCATCGCCGGCAGCCTTCTGATCACGTGGGCGTCAATGGGGGTCTTTGGCGCGGTGACGTCCGCGATCAACCATGCGTGGGGTGTCGAGCGCCAGCCGAGTTACTTCAAACACAAGCTGATCTCGTTCCTGATGCTGGTGGCGGCCAGCGTGCTGCTTCTCCTCGGCCTCCTGCTCGTGAGCGCGATGTCCGTTGTCGAGGCGTCCTGGTTCACCTCGGTCGTCGAGCGTTCGCCCTGGCTCGTCGCGCTCCGGGGCTTCGCGTTCCGCTGGGCGACGACGTTCCTCTTCATCCTCGTCGTCGGGCTGGTCTTCTATTTCGTGCCCAACGCAGAGGTGCGGTTCCGCGACGTCTGGGTCGGGGCCATCATTACCGGTCTCCTCTGGCGCGGCGCGCTGGCCGGCTTTTCCTGGTACGTGCGCGACCTGTCGCGATTCAGCGTGCACGGATCCATCGCGGCGGTGGTCGTCTTTCTGATCTGGGTCTATGTCTCGGCTGTGATCCTTCTCTATGGCGCCGAGTTCACCGCGGCCTACGCGAGACTGAGGCGGCGGCGCCCTGAAGACGTGCCGGCGGCCGCCACGCCGAGGACGTCAGTGTGAGGACGGCCGTTTCATGTCTCACGATTTCACTCGCGTCGGTTCAGTTCTCGCTGGTGTCGGTCGAGCAGGAGGTTGCGATCGGCAGGCAGGCGCAGGCCCAGGTCAGGAAGCAGGTGCCCGAGCTCGGCGGCGACGTTCGCGTCTACGTCGTTGACATCGGGCGCCAGCTCGCCCGGAACGCCGAAGGGCCCGGGTATCCGTATAGCTTTTCGATCGCGAATTATCGCGAGATCAATGCGTTCGCGCTGCCGGGCGGACCGATCTGGATACATCGAGGCGCCGTCGACGCGGCGCGCAACGAATCGCAGCTCGCGGGCGTGCTGGCGCACGAGGTCGCGCACATCGCTCGCCGGCACGCCGCCGACCAGCTGACGAAGGGCGTCATCGCCGACGGGCTGCTGTCGCTGCTCGGCGCCGTGCTGGGGAACGATGGCAGCGCGCGGGCGGCGCAGGTTGCGGCACAGGTCCTCGCTGGCGGCTACCTGCTCAAGTTCAGTCGCGACGACGAGAGGGAAGCGGACCGGGTCGGAATCGCCATCATGCGGCGCGCAGGATGGGATCAGCGGGGCATGGTCGAGTTTCTCGAGATCCTTCGCGATCGCCAGGGGAGGACTCCATCGGACGTCGAGGTCTTCCTCTCGAGCCATCCGTCGCCGGCGAGCCGCGTGCAGGAGCTGCGCCGGCTCGCGCGCGGCGGCGGCCGCCGCGACAGCGTGCGCTTTTCGACCATTCAACGTCAGCTCAACCGCCTTCCCGCGGCGCAGAGAATGCCCCGTTAGAGGTGTGTCGCCGGCTACATCAGGTGGTAAGCGCGCGTTACTCTTCGACGCGCTGCAGAGCTCGCTGGAGGCGCGACACGGTGGCACCTCGCTTGCTCAATACAGTGGTGCCGGGACGCTACGGCGTTCCGGCCCGCCTCTCCGGCGTTCCGCCGGAGAACACACCCTGCCCTTAGAGCCTGCCAATGGGCTGCAGGGAGCGAAAGGTGCTCCCTGCCTTGTCTTGTACCGGGGCTTAGTGTCCGAGGCTTTCGGAATCAGAGGGAGGTGTCGTCGGCGGGATCGATCGGGGCCGGGTTTTCGGAGAGTGACGCAGTTCCATCTCGCTGTTGAAGTAGAGCGCCAGACCGAGCACGAAGACCGCGCCGCCGATGCCGAACGCGACGCCGGGCTCGCCGGCGGCGAAGCCGATGATCATCCAGAGCCCCGCGCCCAGGCCCATCACGATCACGCCGGCGCGCCGGTAGCGCGCCGACCGCTCGATTACCCGCTCATCCCATGTCGGCTGTCCCATCGCGCGCTCGAAGCTCGCGGGATCGACTTCCGGCGGCGGGGCGATGCCGCGTTCAATCCTGGCGAGGCGCTCCCGGTGCGCCATCTCCCGCAGGCGGCCGCGCTGGATCATCGAGACCACCAGGACGATCGCGCCCGTGACGATGAGCAGGGTGGCCGTCAAACCAAAGACTTCTTCAGGCTGCACGGAACCTCCGTTTGATTTGATTAGACTGGAGGCCGCGAAGGATTGTTTCAAGCGACGGATTACACGGATTACACGGAACACACGGAAACAAATTGAGCTGGACGTCGCTCTAATACACTCAGCAGCGGATGGACCAGGCGGAGGAACGCGAGATCGTCCGGCGCTGCCGGGAAGGTGACGAGTCTGCGTTCGCCGGTCTCGTGGATGCGTACAAGGATCTCGTCTTTGCGATGGCGACGCGGCTGACCGGCAGCCGGGATCAGGCGGAAGATCTCGCGCAGGAGGCCTTCCTTCGCGTGCATCGCGGGCTGCCGTACTTCCGCGGCGAGGCGCGGCTCGGCACGTGGATCTACCGCATCGTCGCGAACCTTGCGACGGAGCCGAGATTTCACCGCTCCACCGCCGCTTCGCTGGACACCGGGAAGCAGGGCGGCCCGGCGGACGTTGCGTCGCACGATTCGTCGTTCGGGGATCTCGAACTGAAGGATCGGCTGGAGAAGGCGATCGCTCGTCTGCCGGAAAACTATCGGCTGCTCATCGCGGGGCACTACCTGAAAGGCGTGCGCTACGAGGATCTCGCGGAGGCGGCCGGCATACCGATGGGAACCGTCAAGACGCACCTGTACCGGGCCAAGAAGATGCTTCGGCGGATGCTGGAGTCGGATCTGGGATGACCTGTCAGGAGTTCGAGGATCGGATCGACGCGCTTGCCTCTGGAGACGAGGTCCAGACCCACGAGACGCGTGCGCATCTCGAAACGTGCCATCGCTGTCAGGCGGCATTCGCGCGCGCGGTTCAAGTCGAGCAGTTCCTCGCGTCGCGCCCGGCGCCGGCGGCGCCGCCGCGCTTCACGCCCCGCGTCTCCATCGCCGTTCGCCATGCGACCTGGGAGTCCGAGCAGTCGCTCGACCGCTGGTTCAACGTCGCCGTGGCGGCATCGATTCTCCTCGCGGCCTGCGGAGTATGGCTGCTTGCAAACGTCAGCGGCATGGCTGCCGTGGGCGCGGATGCCGGCCGGTTGCTGCGGGATGGCGCCGCCCTCGCCGCCGAGCGCTTCGGAGGGAACGTCGCCGTGTATTTCGGCGCGACGCTGGTGCTGCTGTTCTCGGTGGCCGTCTGGTCGTGGGCGGAACAGAACTAGATCATTCAGCATTCCACACTCATCAATCCCCACTGAGTTACCGTCCCTGCGCGACGAACAGCAGATTCTCTTTCCGGGCGGCGACGAGCGTCGCTACGGGACGCATTGCCAGCCACGCTATTCCGGACGCGACAGCGGCCCAGGCCGCGACGAGCAGCGCCGCGGCGGGAAGGCTGTCGAGCCAGAAGATGGCGGCGCCCGCGGCGAGCCCTGCCGGCGCGGCAGCGAGCAGGAGGCCGATCAGCCCGAGCAGGTTCGCGCCCTGGTGCGCGTTGCTGTCGCGGCCGATGCCCGCGAGGTTCACTTTGCGCGGCAGGATCGCCGACAGGACCGCGTTCACCGGAACCATCAGCATGTAGGCGGAGATCCCGCCGAGCCCCAGCGCAATCCACAGCCACGGCGACATGGACGGCGACATGATCACGGCGACGATCATGACGAACATGGCGGGGAATGCCAGGACCATGGCGCTGCCGGCCGCTTTGCCCATGAGCAGGTCGCGCTCGGTGATCGGTGAGAGGCACTCGAGCGTCAGGCCTGCGCCGTCGGATGCGAACTGGTTCAGTGCGATCGGGCTGAGAGAGAGCAGCGTGATTCCCAGCCCAATCATGGCGAGGCTCACGCCAGGGCTCAAGGCCGCAAACAGAAACGGGACCTCGCCCGAGCGCAGAAGCATGACCGAGAAGAACGGGACCGTCAGGATGCTGCCGAAGAGGGCCATCTTGCCGCGCGGCGTGCGGAGCACGAGACGGACGAACGCCCAGGCGACCGCCGACGCGCCGGCGCTCAGGCCCGGCACGCGGCGCATGACGGACCGCGCGCGATCCTGGGTCTGCCGCATGCCGCTCGTCGCGGGCGTTTCGAGGAGCCGGTTGTACGTGAGCCAGCCCGCGACGTGAAGCGCCGTCGCCGCCAGCGCCAGCCCCGCCGTCCAGCCGGCAGCGGCCCCGAGCCGGCCCGCGGCCGCCGTCCGTGCGGCCCTCATGTAATACCCGGGCGGCAGCGCCATCGCGACGGCGGAGGCGAAACGTGCCACTCGCGCGTCGGAGTCGCGCGCGCCTCGTCCGTCCATGCTCCGCTCCAGGCGTCTCCGCTCGCGCCGCTCCTCCAGCGACGGCAGGACGAACGACGGCAGCATCGACGTCGCGACGATCGCGAGCATGACGGCCACCATCGCACGTTCGCCACGCCGCCGGTTGCGCAGCACGAGCTGCAGCACCGCCGTGGACAGCATCGCGAGGCCGAGGATGAGGACGATCATGAGCACGCCGCCGCCGATCGCGAAGAACGCCGCGGACAACCGTCCCGCCGCCGCAAGGCCGATCGGGACCCCGACGAACAACGGAACGATGACGGCAATCCAGGGGTCGGCGAGCACACCGAGCGTCTGAACGGCGTAGAGCACGCCGCGCGGGATCGGAAGAAGGAGCAGCCGCAGCTGCCCCGACGCCTGCGCGTTCGCGGGGAACACGAGCGGCGAGAACACCGCAAAACCGCAGGCGAAGAGCAGTATGAACTGCACGATGCCCGCGACGGTCGTGCCCGCCGGTTGACCGACCCAGTAGCCGGCGATGAATCCGAGGACCCCGAAGCCCAGGCCGGCGGGGACGATCATGATGACCGCGACGATCGGCGCGATCGTTTCGAGCGCGATCGAGAACCGCTCGAGCAGGTCGCGCCTGCGGCCGCGCGCCAGCGAGCGCATGATCATCCGCCAGCGAAGCCAGACGAGAGCGCGGACGTAGCGGACGAGATCCTCCACGTCAGAGCCAGTCGAGCGTCTTGCGCGTCTCGGGACCGCCGACGAGGCCGATGAATATCTCTTCGAGCGTGCCGCCGCCGCCCGCGTTCCGGCGCAGATCCGCAACCGGCCCCTGTGCGACGAGCCGCCCCTTCGCGATGACGCCGATGTGATCGCACAGCCGCTCGACGATCTCGAGGATGTGAGAGGTCAGGAAGATCGTGCCGCCGCGCGCGACGAAGGACTGCAGCAGATCCTTGATCTGGCGCGACGCCAGCGCGTCGATGCCTTCGAAGGGCTCGTCGAGGAAGAGCAGTCGCGGGCCGGGAAGAAGCGCCGCCGCGAGCGACAGTTTCTTGCGCATGCCGTGCGAATAGTCCGCGACCAGCGTGTCCGAGGCGACCGCGAGATCCAGCAGCTCGAGCAGCGCCTGAGTCCGCGCACGCACCACATCCGGCTCCATCCCGTGCACCTGGCCCACGAAGCCGAGCGTCTCCGTGGCGCTCAATCGTTCGAACAGCGCGAGATCCTCCGGGAGCACGCCGACGCGCTTCTTGACCTCGATCGGCTGGTCGAGCGGGTCAAGCCCGAGAATGGTCATCCTGCCGCTCGTCGGCCGCAGAAGCCCCGTCAGGCACTTGATCGTGGTCGACTTGCCTGCACCGTTGGGCCCGAGAAAGCCGTAAAAGCTGCCGGCCGGCACGGCAAGATCGACCGAATCGACGGCGGTGAACGAGCCGAACTTGCGGGTGAGTCCGTCAGTAGCTACCGCGAGCACGCCCCGAATCTTATCAACGAGGCCGGCATCGGGCATCCGGTATGCAAAGAGGGATGGACCTGCAGGAGCTGGTTTTAACCTCTGCCAGAGCCGTCGCGGTCTACGGCCTGATGCTCGGCGTCGTGCGACTCCTGGGTAAGCGGACGGTCGGCAATTTCTCCGCCTTCGACCTGATCGTCGCATTGATGCTCGGCGAGGTCGTCGACGAGATCATCTATGGCGACGTGCAGTTCATCCAGGGGACGGTCGCGATCGTCACGATGGCCGCGCTGGCGGGCGCGGATTCGTGGGCGAGCTATCGCAGCCAGCGGATTCAGGCAGTTGTCGAAGGGACCCCCACGCTCATCGTTCGCGACGGCGAATTCGTTCGGAAAGGCATGAGAGTGGAGCGCCTCAACGAACAGGATGTGCTCGCGATGCTCCGTCTCCAGGGCGTGCGCGATCTCCGCGAAGTGCACCTCGCCGCGCTCGAGACCGACGGCGAATTGAGCGTCCTGAAACACGACTGGGCCGAGCCCGCGCAGAAGGCCGACATCTCGCCCGAATACGGACAAAAGAAGCAACGGATGTTGAACGGCGCGGATGAGCCGCCTCCGTCGAAGCGCACCGACGCGGCCGCCGGGCTGGGGCAGGACTGATGGACCCGCTCAGAATCGCCGCGCGGGTCGCCTTCGCGTACGTCGCCCTCCTGGTGATGGTCCGTTTGTCGGGCAAGACGTCGGTCGCGCATGGCTCGTCGACAGACGTGGTGCTGGCTATGGTGTTCGGCGACTTGGTCGACAACTTCCTCTGGGCCGAGGTCGCGGCGTCCCAGTTCATGGTCGCGCTCGGAACGCTGTTCATCGCGCGGCTGCTGACGGCTGTATACAAGGTGTGGGTGCCGGTGTCGTGAGTCGCGTCAACGCTTCGAGCATCATCCGTGAAACGCTTGGGACGGCCCGCACACAGCTCAATGACCTGCAGGCCGAGCTCGAAGCCGGCTCCCGAGAGGCCGAGAAGGTCCTCGATTGCGCGCACCGGATCGAGCAATGCGTCGACGGACAACGGCAGGCGGCTGACGCGTTGGTGCGTCTGCAGCGGCGCGCGATCGAACTTCGGAGGTCTCTCAGCGAACAGCGTGCGTTGATGAGGCAACTGCGCGATAGCTTCGACAGCATTCGTCGGCAGCTCGGGCAGCACTAGTTCCGCCCCTGTGCTACAGTGCATTTCGCTCTCATCGAACCGCAAGGCATGGCCAAGCCCGCGGTCTCAGCCCCTTCAAAGGAGCGCGTGCTCCTAATAGACGCCGCGATCGACGAGCGGGAGATGTACGCCATCGCGCTGAGGCGCTCCGGTTACGAGGTGGCCGAGAGCACCGACGGCGAAGAGGGGCTGGTCGAGGCAGGCCGCTGGTTGCCTTCGGTCATCGTCACAGACGTTGTTCTCCCCAAGCTCGATGGGCTTCAGCTCATCGAGGAGCTTCGACAGCAGCCCGCAACGCGTGACGTACCAGTCATCGTTTTGACAGGCTGCGATCAGCCGACCGGCATCATCGCGGAGGCCCTGGCGGCCGGAGCCGCGTGCGTCCGCATCAAGCCGTGTCTGCCCGAGATGCTGCTGCGGGAAGTCCGCCGCGTGCTCGACATCTCGAAAGCGCTCCGGACGCGGTCCGCAGAGGCGCGGGTGCGCGCCGAACAGGCCCGAGGCCGGGCGATCGCTGCGCTCTCGCAAGCCTCGCAGGTCACGACCAGGCCGTGCCCGACCTGCGGCGCCGAGCTCCAGCCCGCCGCGTCAGCCAGAGCGCACGGCGACCGACACTACTACGTCCACTACCGCCCATGCCGGAACGGCTGCGGCTCGTGGTACTACGACGAGGTTGCCCGGCGACTCATCAAACTGATGTAGGCGGCCGGCTGTCGCTTCCTTCTCGAGCGGAAGGTACGGACGTTGCACCCCCGGAATCCGGTCACAGGAGCGGACATGGCAACTTCGCGAAACTCCGTCCGATATGCCGTTGTTGGTCTCGGTCACATTGCGCAGGTGGCGGTGCTGCCAGCGTTTCGACACGCGCGCAACTCGCGCCTCGCGGCACTGGTGAGCGGCGACCGGCAGAAGCGCGCGCAGCTGTCGCGAAGGTACAAAGTCCCGGCCTTCTCCTACGAGGACTACGAGGACTGCCTCGCGAACGTCGACGCCGTCTACATCGCGCTGCCGAACTCGATGCACGCCGAGTACACGATTCGCGCCGCGAACGCCGGCGTGCACGTGTTGTGCGAGAAGCCGCTGGCCGTAACCGTCGAGGAGTGCGAGCGAATGATCGAGGCGTGCCAGAGCGCCGGCGTGAAGCTGATGACCGCCTACCGCCTGCACTTCGAAACGACGACGATTCGAGCGATCGAGCTCGCACGGAAACGAAGACTCGGGCAGCCGAAGTTCTACGCGTCGACTTTCTCGATGCGCGTGAAGCCGGACAACATCCGAACCCGGGCGGACCTGGGAGGCGGCACGCTGTACGACCTCGGCGTGTATTGCATCAACGCCGCTCGGAATCTGTTCGGCGCCGAGCCGGTGGAGGTCTTTGCCTATTCGGTCAATACCGCCAGGAACCGGATGCCGGAGATCGACGAGTCAACGGCGGCCGTGCTCCGCTTCGAGGACGCGAGACTGGCCACGTTCATTACGAGCTTCAATGCGGCCGACACGGGCGGCTACTCAATCGTTGGCGACAAGGGCAGTCTGAAAGTCGATCCTGGGTATGAGTACGCCGAAGGGCTCTCGTACGAGCTCACGATCGACGGCAAGACGACGAAAAAGACGACGGCGAAGCGCGATCAGTTCGCGCCCGAGCTCGTCCACTTCTCGGGCTGCATTCTCCGCAACCGCGACCCGGAGCCGTCCGGCCTCGAAGGCCTGCAGGACGTCCGAGTAGTCGAAGCCCTCTACGAGTCGGCGCGGCGTGGACAGCCGGTTCGGCTGCCGCCGTACGGTGAAACCTCGCGCCCGACGCGGAAGCAGGAGATGCGACGGCCGGCCGTGCGAAAGCCGCAGCTCGTGAAGGCCGAATCGGCGTCTGGAGACTAGCCCCGGTATAGTTGAAGCATGCCGAACCGGCTCGCCAGCGAGCGCAGCCCCTACCTCCTTCAGCACGCGCAAAACCCGGTCGACTGGTATCCATGGGGTGAAGAGGCGTTCGAGAAGGCGCGACGCGACGACAAGCCGATTTTTCTATCGGTCGGTTACTCGACGTGCCACTGGTGCCACGTCATGGAGCACGAGTCGTTCGAGTCCGCAGACATCGCCGAACGGCTCAACCGGGACTTCGTGTCGATCAAGGTCGACCGCGAGGAGCGTCCGGATGTAGATCGCGTGTACATGACGTTCGTGCAGGCCACCACGGGCGCCGGCGGCTGGCCGATGAGCGTCTGGCTGACACCGTCGCTCAAGCCCTTCTACGGCGGCACGTACTATCCGCCCACGTCGAGGTGGGGGCGTCCGGGGTTCAGCGATGTGCTGGATGAGCTCGCGCGCGTCTGGAAGGGCGATCGCGCGCGCGTCGATACTGTAGCCGACGATCTGCTCGCGCGGATTCAGGAGGCGACCGCTAAGAGCGGCGTCAGAACGGCGAGCGAAGTGGCCGGCCCGGACGCGATTCCCGCAGGCGTGGAGCAGTTCAGGCGCGCTTTCGACACACGGTATGGCGGATTCGGAGACGCGCCGAAGTTCCCACGGCCGTCGGAGCTGCTGTTTCTGTTGAGGGCCGGCGCCACCGAGATGGCGCTCGAGACGTTGCGGGCGATGGCGCTCGGCGGCATGCGTGACCACGTGGGCGGCGGCTTTCATCGCTACTCGGTCGACGCCGCCTGGCGCGTACCGCACTTCGAAAAGATGCTGTACGACCAGGCGCAGCTCGTGCTCGCGTATCTCGAAGCGTCACAGGCGAGTCGCACAGCTGGAGGCGCCGAAGGAAGCGCGGGCTTCTACGCGACGGTCGCCGAAGACACGCTCGACTACGTGCTCCGTGATCTGACCGACGACGCCGGCGGCTTTTACTCCGCTGAGGATGCCGATAGCGTGCCGCCGGAGCTCAGTGCGCAGGGACCGGGCGCCCCCAAGTCCGAAGGCGCGTTCTATCTCTGGACCGATGATGAGATCGGCGCGCTGCTCGGTGACGCCGCCGACATCGTACGCAAGCGGTTCGGCATCCAGAAGGGCGGAAACGCGCCTCACGACCCGCAGGGCGAGTTCACCGGCAAGAACATCCTCTACGTCGATCAACCGATTGAAGACATCGCCATCAGGACCGGTAAGACGGCGGATGAAGTGATGAACGTTCTCGTTCGTACGCGCCCGGTGCTCTTCAACGCACGCGAGGAGCGCCCGCGGCCGCACCTCGACGACAAGATCCTGACGGCCTGGAACGGGCTGATGATTGCCGCGATCGCCCGTGCGGCGCGGACGTTCGGCAACGATCGCTATCTCAATGCGGCGCGGACGGCAGCGCGTTTCATACGGGCTTTGCTCTGGCAGGCAGAAACGGGCGGCACGCACGGGCGGCTGCTGCGACGCTTTCGCGCCGGTGAAGCGGCCATCGAAGGCTACTGCGAGGACTACGCCTGCCTGGTCTGGGGGCTCCTCGAGCTCTTTCAGGCGGATGGCGATCCCGACTGGCTCGAGTGGGCGATTGCCGTCCAGAACGCACAGGACGCGCTGTTCTGGGACGACGCGGATGCCGGCTGGTTTACAACGTCGGGCCGCGACCCGTCGGTCCTGCTTCGGCTCAAGGAGGAGCACGACGGCGCCGAGCCGTCGCCCGGATCGATCTCGACGCTGAATCTCATCGTACTCTCGCACCTCACCGGCCGCGGCGAGCTCGCCGATCGCGCCGGGCGAACGCTGGCGCGCTATGGGCGGCGGTTCGGCGAGGCGGCGCGCGCGCTGCCGTTCATGCTCGCCGCGCTTGCCACGTGGCACGCCGGCTTCGAGCAGATCGTGATCGTCGGACAGCCGGATGCGCCTGACACGAAGGCGATGCATGAGGCTGTTGCACATCAGTACCGTCCCTATGCCGTCGTCATTCCCGTGGAGCCCGGCAGCCGCCAGGAGTCGCTCGCCCGGTTGATACCGGCGATCGGCGCGATGACGCTCCGCGACGGCCGCGCCACAGTGTACGTGTGCCGCAACTTCACGTGTGACGAGCCTGTTACTGATCCCGCTCGTCTCAGGCGTTAGGCATTCGGCATTAGGCATTACAGATGACAGAGATCCTGCGTCTCGAGATCCCTCCTTCGAAGGGCAATCTGATTACCGCGGCGGCGGTGAAGACACTGCGCGGGTCGCTGGAGTCGGCGGCGTCGGCCTCCGGGCTGAAGCTGATCGCCCTCGAGGGGAAGGGGCCTGACTTCAGCTTCGGCGCCAGCGTGCCGGAGCATGCTCCCGGAGAGATCGATCGCGTTCTCCCGCAGATGCACCAGTTGATCTTCGATCTGCTGGATGCGCCTGCGCCGACGGCGGCGATCGTTCGAGGCCGATGTCTCGGCGGCGGCTTCGAGCTCGTGCTGGCATGCGACTTCATTTTTGCCGCCGAGGACGCCGTGCTGGGTCTGCCCGAGATCAAGCTCGGCGTCTTTCCTCCCGCCGGCGCGGCGCTTCTCCCGCCGCGCGTCGGCGCCTCGCGGGCGAGCCGCGCGATCCTGACCGGCGAGACGCGGCCGGCCGCGGAGTGGCATGCCGCCGGCCTCATCACCCTCGTCGCGCCCGCGGCGCGCCTGGCCGCGGAGTTCGAGCGCTGGTTTCACACGCACATCCGGCCGCACTCGGCAGCCGCACTTCGCTACGCCGCGAAAGCGGCGAGGCTCCCGCTGCGCGAGGAAGTGTCGCGGACCCTTCCCGCGCTCGAACGGCTATACTTGGACCACCTCATGCGTACTGCGGATGCCGCCGAAGGCGTTGCGGCCTTCACCGAAAAGCGCGCGCCGCGCTGGACCAACACGTAGTGCCTGCAACCGACTTCGACATCGAGATCGTGCTGCGCGAGAGCGATCGAGCGGTTACGGAGCGGGCATCCCATCCCGTGGCGGCGGCCGCATGGGATGACGCCGACGTTCGCGATGTGCTCAAGATGATCCTCGAGGCGATCGATCGCGCGAAGCATCCGAACGGTCCGGAGCGGCCGGCCAGCCTGCGCGGCTTTTCGTGGATCGTCGAACCTTTCGAGTCCGCTCAGGGCAAGCCCTCGAACCGTCAGGTCGTCATTGCCATCGAGATCCCGATGGGTGCCGCGGTCGCGGGCCCGTTCGATATTGCGCAGGATCGGCTCACCGCGATGATCGGCCGCGCCATCGCTCACTCCGCCGCCTCAGATCGCGTTCATTGATTCGTAAACCGCCACCAAGGAGGACTACGTGAGATCCGCACTGATGGCCGCGGTGGTGCTGTCGGCCGCATCGGTCGCCGCGCAGCAGGAGGACTTCAGCAAGGTGGAGATCAAGCCGACGAAGCTTGCCGATGGCCTCTACATGTTGACGGGCGCCGGCGGCAACATCGGCCTGTCGGTGGGCGACGATGCGGTGTTTCTGGTCGACGATCAGTACGCGCCGCTCACGGAGCGGATCAAGGCGGCGATCGCGGCCATCACGGACAAGCCGGTCCGGTTCGTCCTCAACACGCACTGGCACTTCGATCATACGGGCGGCAACGAAAATCTCGGCCAGGCCGGGGCTCTCATCGTTGCGCACGACAACGTGCGGAAGCGGATGAGCGTCGAGCAGTTCATCAAGGACTTCAACATGAAGATCCCGGCGTCGCCGAAGGCGGCGCTGCCGATCATCACGTTCTCCGAGACCACGACGTTTCACCTGAACGGCGAGGAGATTCAGGCGGTCCACGTGCCGCCCGCGCACACCGACGGCGACAGTCTCGTCCACTATCGCAAGGCGAACGTCCTTCACATGGGAGACACGTTCTTCAACGGGGCCTATCCGTTCTTCGACATGTCGAGCGGCGGGTCCATCGAAGGCATGATCGGCGCGGCGGAGAAAGCGCTGAGCCTTGCGAACGCCTCGACGAAGATCATTCCAGGCCATGGTCCGCTCGCGGATCGGAAGGCGCTCGAGGTGTACCTCACGGTGCTCAAGACGTCGCGCGACCGCATCGGGACCCTCGTGAGTGCCGGCAAGAGCGCCGACGAAGTCATCGCGGCCAGGCCGCTCGCGGAGTACGACGCCACCTGGGGGAAGGGGTTCATCCAGTCGGATCAGTTCGTTCGACTGGTGCACGCGAGCCTGAGCGGTCAGCGTTAGACGGCGCGCAGAATTGTCATCACCGGCCGCCGCCGGCACGACGTAAGGCGCGGTCCTTCAACTACATAGGGATTGGCCCGGCCTTCGCAAGGGATCGTCCGCTTCCCCCTGCGAGGCCGGAGATGACACCAAAGCTCCGTCGCCTTCTTCGCCTGGCGGCCGCCGCTGCGGTCGCCCTTCCGGTGTCGGTTCATGCGGGCCAACAGGAGACCCGCGCCCGCGCGCATCGGACTCTGGACGGTCCGCTCACCGGGCCGTCGTCGAAGCCCGCCGCCGTCATCGCGCGCGAGTTCATCGAGGGCAATCCGTCCCTTCTCGGTCTTACGCGTGACGACGTCGCGACGCTGACGTTGGCGCGCAACCACGCGAGCCGAAGCGACTCGTTGAGGCATCTCTACTTCACGCAGTCCGTCGACGGCATCGAGGTCTTCGACGCGACGGTCGGTGTGCACGTGGACGCCGTGGGACGCATCCAGTGGATCACGAGCAGCGCCCGGCGAATCACGAATCGCGACATCATTCCTGCGATCAACGACGATGTCGCCGTCCGGGTTGCGGTAGGCGAGATTGAACCCGACGCACCGTTCAAGGCTCGGCGACTCACACAGGGTCGCGGCCGTGAGCGCCGCGCCCGCTGGACCCGCGGCCAGTCCAAGCGCGACATCGAGGCTCGGCTCGTATACGTACCCACCGGCGATCGACTCGAGCTTGGCTGGCAGGTATCGACGCTGGATGCGGATGGACAGGCGCACGAAGTCGTCGTTTCGGCAAACGCGGGAACCCTGGTCGCGCACCGATAGCGCTCTGGTCAGCACACCTCATCCGGCAAATTCGGAATTCCGAGAGTCTGACTCCCGGGTCGAGTTTCTGGTCGCCATGCCATGCGCGGCCGTAGTGTAAGCTCAGTGGCTGATGGCTGAATCCACCCGCGGACTACAGACACGGAGTAGCACGTGAGCAACAGTAGCACCGCAGCGGGCTCAGGAATCGGATTCGGCTGTGCGCTGGCGATTGCTATCTCCTGGAGCCAGCACCAGTCGATCGTGTGGGCGATCATCCACGGCATCTTTTCGTGGTTGTACGTTCTTTATTACGCCGTCACGCGATGATTGACGCGAGCTTCATGCAATCGTTAGCCTGATGAATCGTCTGTCGAGAAATCCCAGTAAGTACCTTATGCCGGGGTGGCGGAACTGGCAGACGCACAGGACTTAAAATCCTGGGGCCGACAGGCCGTGTGGGTTCGATCCCCACCCCCGGCACGACGTCTCCGATGCCGATCCATTCACACGACGAGATCGCCGCGGCCACCATGAAATGGGCCGAAAGGCTGGCGCAGAACGACCCGGACACGATCGTCCTGCTCTATGCCAGGGATGCCGTTCTCTGGGGTACGCTTGCGCCGACGCTGGCCGCCGATCGAGCAGCGGTTCGCGAGTATTTCGTGACCGCCTTCAGGCTCTTGCCCAGGCTCAAGGTGGACTTAGGCGAGCACCTGATCCACGTGTACGGCAGCACCGCTGTCAACACGGGCTACTACACGTTCACGTACTTCAAGGACGGTGAGATCAGAACCTTGCCGGCGCGATACAGCTTTACCTTCGTCAAGGAAGGTGAAAACTGGATGATCGTGGCCCATCATTCATCGGCGATGCCCGCCCTTTCCCCATCCTGACCCCGTCTATTGGTCAGGTGCCCTCCGTCCGACACCTCATATGGCATGTTGTGGTTCTACCGCCGCGCGGAGGAGCAGATCGCCTGCGAAATCCGCATCGCTTTCGACGGGCGGGCCTACGAGCTGCACATCCTGCAGCCGGACGGGACCCGCACCGTCGAGCGCTACGCCGACGTCACGGCCGCGCTCAGGCGCGAGCACGAGCTCGAACGGACCTGGAAAGCGCAGGGCTGGCGCGAGCTCAACGAGATGACATCTGATTCGCTCGCGAAACGAGCAGAAACGCCCGACGAATCGCCCACGCCCCGATCGACCCGGCACCCCGGCGCCGTTGTGCTGCTCGTCGAAGACGACCCGAATACGCGTACCGGTTATACCGAATGCCTCGCCTCTCAGGGCTTCGTCGTCGAGGCGGCGGCGAACGGCACCGACGCGCTGGCTGCGGCAAACCGCCGGCGGCCGGATGCGGTGGTGGCCGACATCTACCTTCCAGATTTCGACGGGCTCGAGGTGACGCGCTGCCTGAGGGAAAACCCGGAGACGCAGCGGGCGCCGGTCATCGGCCTGACAGGCCAGTGGGATATCGAGATCACGAAGCGTGCCCACGCCGCCGGGATGATCGCGCTTCTCCTCAAGCCGGTTGCGCCCGCGCACCTGCTTGCCGAGATCGATCACGCGCTCGACGAACTGTCGGCGCGGCCGTAGCTAGCTCGTGTCGCTCAGCCCGCAGTTGCGCAGGATCGCTTCAATCAGAGCGTCCGACGCGAACGGCTTCGTCAGGCAGTCCGCGACGCCGAGCTGTTTCGCCACTGCGCGCGCGCCCGGCATCCCCGAAACGCAGACGATTGGAACGGGTGGGAACTCGGGGTCCGCCTGCGCGGCGTGCACGAATCCGGCGCCATCCAGGAAAGGCATCGCGAGGTCGAGCACGACGACGCAGGGACGCTGGCGGCGGAGCTGCTCGAGGGCTTCGAGTCCGTTTTCGGCCGTGACCACGCGAAAGCCTGCGCTCGTCAGGGTCGCGACGAGTAGACCGCGCATGTCGGCGTCATCTTCAACGACGAGGACTGGGCCGGAGACGGTCCGTACAGACGGCTTCATCACGCGCGCGAACGCCCGACGCGAACACCGGACATGCCCTTGCGCGGATTTTATATCCGTACGGTGTCGAACCTATCTCAACCATGCGAACCGCTTTGACGGGTCACGTGTGACCGCTACGGAAAGATCGAGCAGGGCCACTCCTGCACAACTGACACCGAGCTCACGTTGAGCCAGACACGCGCCTGAGGCCGCGAGCCGGGAACCCATGGCGCGCGCGGATCCGGCTCGAAGCGAATCCACGGACCCTCGCGCGAGAGGACCTTCACCAGATCGAAGCCTTCCTCCCCAACGCGAAACACCCGGTAGCATGACCCCGATTGCCAGGGCTC
This sequence comes from Vicinamibacterales bacterium, assembly GCA_036257535.1. Taxonomy (GTDB): domain Bacteria; phylum Acidobacteriota; class Vicinamibacteria; order Vicinamibacterales; family 2-12-FULL-66-21; genus DATAEE01. The sequence goes on from DATAFJ010000027.1 coordinate 60,883, forward strand.
GCCGGCCGGTTCCTGCTGGGCGCCCGAGCGGACGGTTCCAATGACGAGCCCGGAAAGGCCGAGAGCGGCCAGAAGAAGGATGCTTCTCTTCATCTATCCTCCACAAACTCAACTGAAGTACTCTCAAGTCTCCTATGCAGGCGTTGATCCCGTCGATAGCCGGCGCGCTCCTGCTCGGCGCCGCCAACACCCTGGGCGACTTCATCTGGGCGTCGCTGGACCTGCGGCATCGAACCGCCTTCGGCGTGGCGCACGGATCGCTGCTGCTTTTGTGCCTCGGCCTTTTTCTCGGCGTGCTGGTCGGACGTCCGCTGGTTGGCGCGATTGGCGGGATCGTCGGCGGCATCCTGGCCGCCGCGGCGTTCTACGTTCTGGCGCCGTTGATGGGAATGGCGGCGATGTTCGCCGCGTGGATGGCGCTCTGGATTCTGGTCGCGTTGCTCGACGGCGTCATTCTACGCCGCGAGCCGGCCGGCCCGGCGCTGGTGCGCGGTGTGTCGGCAGCCGTTCTCTCCGGCGTCGCGTTCTTCGCGGTTTCGGGCATCTGGCTGCAGCCGCCGCCGGACGGGCCGAACTACCTGACGAATTTCGTGAGCTGGACGATTGCGTTCTTCCCGGGTTTCCTGGCGCTGCTGGCGGGGCGAGGCGCGAAAAAGGGGACAGTCACCTTTTCCTGAACTGGTACTCCCGGAAAGGTGACAGTCCCCCTTTTCTCAACGCTGCTTCGTCTTGTATCCCGCGGGAACCTCGAACAGCGAATCGGCAATCGCATCCGACGACACCGAGACCACCTCCGTCAGCATCGTCATGCCGCCCATCTTGTTCATCATCGCGGCCATCGGTCCCGCCCCTTCGAACTTCATCGTGAGCTCGCTCGAGTAAGGAAGGCCCCTGGCCGCCATCTCCTGATAGAGCTTCGCCATGCCCTTGGCCTGGCCCGGCTGCGCCTTCACCTGGCGCGGGTCTCCGAAGAAGAGGCCCTTCTCGGCGGCAGTCCTGTAGAACGCCTGGTAGTCGGCGGCGCCGGGAGCGTCCTTCACGAGGCAGGCGGGGCCGGCCATGGTGACGGTCAGGCCGTCGCTTCCCATCTGCATCGGAACGCTGATTGACATGTGGTGGACGGTGCAGCTCTTCCCGGCGATCTGCCGCGTCTCGCTGGTCGGCGTGACCGTCGCGGAGATGTCGCCGGACGAGATCTTGGCCATGTCGGCGGCGAGTTTGGTCATGTCGATGATCTCGGCTTCCTTCTTCCGATGATCCACGGAGATCATCCGCTGGGCGTCGGCGTCGATGATCGTCGACAGCTCGTTGTCGCCCCGCTTCTGATCGATCCGCATCTTCGTGCCCTTGATGTACTGCACGCTGTCGCCCGATGCCATGCTGGCGATGCCGCCCTTGCCGGTCACCTTCTGATTCACCGTGACGTCCGCAGCCGCAGGCGCCGCGAGGACAGCTGTCAGGGCGAGCGCGGTTCCGAGTCGAACAATCATGCGGGTTCCTCCAAGGGCTGGGGAAGCAGACAAGCTATTGTAAGGTACGGCCATGAGACCGTCGCTCGCCGCCGCCGCGCTGTGCCTCGTTGTGCACGCTTCTGCATCCGCCGGAGCAGAGGCCGAGTGGCCATCGTTTCGCGGGCCCGCGGCATCCGGCATCGCGGACGGGCAACAGATTCCAGACACGTGGGACGTGGTCTCCGGCAAGAACGTCAGATGGAGAACCGCGATTCCCGGCCTCGCGCACTCGAGTCCCGTCGTCGCCGGCGATCGCGTGTTCGTGACGACGGCTGTAAGCAGCCGCGGCGGCGCGACGTTCAAGCCGGGCCTCTACGGCGACGGAACCGCGTCAGAGGATCAGTCCTCGCACCAGTGGAAAGTGATCGCGCTCGATCGCAGGAATGGCAGAGTGCTCTGGGAGCGCGTGGCCTTCGAGGGCGTCCCGCGCGAGAAGCGGCACATCAAGGCGACCTACGCGAACCAGACGCCAGCCACCGACGGACGCTACGTCGTCGCGTTCTTCGGATCGCAGGGGATTTTTGCGTTCGATGTCGATGGAAGGCCGATGTGGCAGCGCGACCTCGGCCGTTTGAACGCGGGCGCCTACGACATTCCGAGCTACGAGTGGGGAAATGCCAGCTCGCCGATTATTTACAGGGACCGCGTGATCGTCCAGTGCGACACGCATGAGACGTCCTTCCTCATGGCGCTCGATCTGAAGACCGGGCGAACCTTGTGGAAGACCGAGCGCAAGGAACTGCCGTCGTGGGGCACGCCCACCGTCTATACGGCGGGAGGCCGGCCCGAGATCGTCACCAACGCGTCGAACTTCGTGCGCGGTTACGACCCCGAAACGGGCCGCGAGCTCTGGCGGCTCGGCGGGAGCTCGAAGATTACGGCGCCGACGCCCATCTTCACGAAGGATCTCGTCATCGTCGCGAGCGGCCGAGCGCCGGAGCGGCCGATTTTCGCGATCCGTCCCGGGGCGGACGGAGACCTGACGCTCGGCGAAGGGCAGACGTCGAGCGGCGCCGTCGTGTGGAGCAAGCGTGGACGCGGGTCCTACATGCCGACGCCAATCGCCTATCAGGACCATCTCTACGTCGTCGCCAACCAGGGATTGCTCGATTGCTACGAGCTGGCGACCGGCCGAGAGGTGTACCGCGAGCGGATTCCGCACCGCGGAAGCGGATTCAGCGCGTCGCCGGTCGCGTCCGACGGCCGGCTGTTCCTGCCGGGCGAGGATGGTGACATCTTCGTCGTTCGCGCCGGCCCCGCGTTCGGTGTTATTGCGACGAACTCGATGGGGGAGCTCGTCATGGCGACCCCGGCCATTGCGCACCGCACGCTGTTCGTCCGTACAGAGAGGCACCTAGTCGCGATCTCGCAGTGATTTCTCCTAGCGTCCGGCCGCAGCCGGGCCTATAATGCGCGCTCTTCCAGCATGCGCGCAGCGGTCGGAGCTCTCGTTTCGCTGCTCGTCGTCGTGTGTCCTGCCGACGCCCAGTACTTCGGCCGGAACAAGGTCGAGTACGACCACTTCGACTTCCGCGTCGCACGCACCACGCACTTCGACATCTACTTCGCTGAAAAGGACGCCGCCGCCGCGGCCGACGCAGCCGTCCTCGCGGAGCGTTGGCACGATCGCCTCGTTGGGGCGTTCGGCCACCGCCTGACGCGGCGTCAACCGCTGGTCCTCTACGGCAGTCATCCCGAGTTCGCGCAGACGAACATCGTCGGCGGGTTCGTCGGCGAGGGCACGGGCGGTGTCACCGAAGGTCTGCGCCGCCGGATCGTCATGCCGTTCGGGTACAGCCTCGCGGAAACGGATCACGTGCTCGGACATGAGATCGTTCACGCGTTCCAGTACGACATGGCGTCGACCTACGGCTCGTCCATGTTCGTGCCGCTCTGGTTCGCGGAAGGCATGGCCGAGTATCTGTCGGTCGGCCCTACGGCGCCGCAGACGACGTTGCTGATGCGCGACGCGGTGGCCTCGGGCAGGCTGCCGTCGATCGAGTCGCTCGATCATGGACGAATCTCGCCGTACCGAAGCGGCCACGCGTTCTGGACGTGGATTGCTGAGCGGTTTGGCGGGGCAGTGATCGCGGATGTGCTGCGGCAGAAGGGACGGGCCAGCGCGCTCCGGCGGCTTGAGAACTCGACCGGACTGAAGCGCGAGGCCCTCGACCGCGAGTGGCACGAATGGTTGAAGGAAGAGTTCCCCGCAGAGAGCGCGCACGACGTCGCACCGGGCGGCGTTCACGAGACATTCCAACCGGTCGTCACGCGCCGCAATGGTGGACGTGTGAACGTCGCGCCGGCGCTGAGCCCGAACGGCCGCCGCCTCGTGTTTCTCTCCGAGCGCGACAGATTGTCAGTCGACCTGTTTCTCGCCGACGCCGCGACCGGCAGGATTCTCCGAAAACTGCTGACGACGGCGGCGCGACCGGAGATCGAGAGCCTGCAGTCGCTGCGATCCGCTGGAGCGTGGTCGGCAGACGGACGCCGGTTCGCCTTTGCCGTCATCAGGAATGGCCGCCCCGCGCTCACGATCTTTGACGTGGGCGATGACGACCGGTCCAGGGTGGCCCGGCGCATCGACCTGGCGTCGCTCGGCGAGATCGCCGGGCCGACCTGGTCGCCCGACAGCGCCTCGATTGCGTTCACCGGGCTTGCGGACGGCGTCACCGACTTGTACATCTACGAGCTCGGCGCGGATCGCCTGCGCCGTCTGACAACCGACGCTCATGCCGATCTGCATCCGTCGTGGTCGCCCGACGGGGCGCGGCTCGCGTTTGCCACCGATCGCTTCACGAGCGATCGCGCGACCCTGAGCGCCGGCCGGCTCGAGCTGGCGATACTGGACATCGCGGCCGGGACTCTGAGCCGCGTGCCGGGTGACGGCGCGTCGAATCGGTACTCACCGAACTGGATGCCGGATGGCCGGACGATCGTGTTTGCGACCGACAGGAACGCGGGTCAGATCGGTCGCCTCGATCTCGCATCCAATGAGATACGGATCGTCGGAGAGCTTCCAGGCTCGGTCTCTGGACTGACGCTGGAGAGTCCGTCGGTTGCCGTCGCCCGCGACGCCGGAGCGATTGCCGTGAGCGTCTATCGTCGCGGCGCGTTCGAGATCCACGTCGCCGGCGAATGCACGTCCTCGACGTCAGAGCCACTGCCGACCGACGAGCCCTCGCAGTCGCCGGCACCCAATGCACCCAATGCACCCAATGCACTGGAAGCATCAGCCTACCGTCCTCGCCTGCAACTGGACGGCATCGTGCAGCCGTATCTTGCGACCGGCGGGAGCTCGTTCGGCAGCTTCGTACGGGGAGGTGCCTCGCTTTCGTTCGGCGACCTGCTCGGTGGCGAGCGCCTCGGTATCGCGGTGCAGGCGGGAACGCGCCGTTCCGACCTCGCGCTGCAGCTTCAATATCTGAATCGCGACTCGCGCTGGAACTGGGGCGTCGTCACCGAAGTCGTGCCGTATGCGCGCGGACGCTCGAGGGCGCTGGACGTCGAAGACGGGTCAGTGGTCGTGCGCGAGTCCGCGCGTGAGCTGCAGTTTCACACCCGGCTGGCTGGATTGCTCTCGTACCCGTTCAGCCGCAGCCGGCGGGTCGAGTTCAGCGCGGGGATTCGGCACATCCTCTACGAGGAGCAACTCCGGCGGCGTGAGTACTCGGCGGCGACGGGACGGCTCGTGGGCGAGCTCAACGAGAGCAGCCGCGGCGCCGAACCGGCGGGGTTCTTCGAAGGGTCCGTCGCGTTGGTGTCGGACCGCGCGATGTACGGCCCCGTCGGTCCGATAGCGGGCGAGCGGTGGCGAGTCGAAGCTTCACCGGCCGCGGGAGAGCTTCAGTTCACGGGCGTTCTCGCCGACTACCGGCGGTACCTGATGCCCGTCAAGCCCTACACAATCGCCGCGCGGGTGATGCATTCCGCGCGGTACGGCCGCGACGCCGACGACCCGCGGCTCGTGCCGCTCTTCGCCGGCTACCGTCACCTGATTCGCGGCTACGACGCGGGCGCCTTCGGCGGCTGCGATCGGCTTGGCGACTGCGATCGCTTCGACGCGCTCTTCGGCAGCCGTCTGATGGTGGGGAACGTCGAGCTGCGCGTTCCCATCGCCGGCGCGATCGCGCGCGAGCTGAGATACGGTCCCATCCCCGCGGAAGCGTTCGCGTTTTTCGACGCCGGCATAGCCTGGACGAGCGAGGACATCCCGGCGTTTGCCGGCGGCACTCGCCGGCTCATGCGCAGCGCCGGTGCGGGCGTCCGCGTCAACGCTTTTGGGATGATCGTGGAAGTCGGCGCGGCGCGTCCGTTCGATCGCGCCCGCAACGGCTGGAACGTCGTCTTTAATCTCCGCCCCAGCTTCTGACGCGCGCTGGACGCGAACCGGTTAGCGCGAAGCGGTGACGCTGTTGGCCGCGGCGAGGCGGACGACGCCCTGCCACTCGTGTCCGCCGCTCCAGCCGACCGCCTGCACGCCGACGACGATGCGTTCGCCCGCCGCCGGGACGAGTCTCTGAAAGATCACGAAGTGCTCGCTTCGCGTGCGAGGCTCGATGACGTCGTTGACTGACGCGAAACGAACCGCCGTTACCCGCTGATTCCGGTCGACCGTTGCCGCCGTGACGATAAGCCGTGCGGCCGCCTTGCCTTGAGGATTGTGAACGACGTACTTGATCCGCAGCCCGGCCGCGCTGCCAGGCTCCAGTTGCGCGGACTCGAGGCGCACGGGGCAGCCCTCGGCCTCCGCGATGACGATGGGGTTCTCGACGCTGCCGGTAAGCACTCCGGCGGACACGAGAAGGAGGACCATCGTGAGAAACAGCCTGACCCGCATGATGTCCCGCAGAGCAAGCCGGACGCCGGATCCCGCCCGCACCGTAAGCTGCATCTGGCCAAGCATATAGATGTTCCTCTTGACGCCAATGGCGGCGTCGCGTTGTGCAGAATCGGGACGGGCGCACGGTTCTGTAAGGGCCGACCACGCTATAATCCTGATCAATCTCTCCAATGCTGTTCACGTGGTGGCAGTGGCTCGCGCTCGGGCTTGTCCTGGTTCTGCTCGAGATGGCGGCTTCGGGCGGCTTCTACGTGATCTTTTTTGGCATCGCGGCGCTGACGATCGGCGCGCTGCACCTCCTGAATCTCGCGGGGCCCGTTTGGCTTCAGCTCCTTATGTTCTCGGTCCTCTCCGTCGGATCGCTGCTGCTCTTCCGCAATCCAATGATTCGCTGGCTGAAGCTCGATCAGGGCTCGCCCGACGTGGACACGCTGGCGGGCGAGATTGCGCTGCCGCTCGAGGACATCGGACCGGGGGAAGTGGGGCGGGTCGAGCTGCGTGGCACGATCTGGCAGGCCCGCAACGCCACGGCTGCTCCGATCGTTCGCGGGCGCCGCGCCGTCGTTCGACGCGTCGATCGGCTGATGCTCTTCATAGAGCCTGAAGGAGTGTAACTGTGACGGGTGGCCTAGTCCTCCTGCTGATCCTGGCGATGTTCGTACTCATCGTCATAGCCAAGACAGCAATCGTGGTTCCACAACAGAGTGCATACGTCGTCGAGCGGCTCGGCCGGTATTCGGGCACCCTCGGCGCCGGCTTTCACATCCTTCTGCCGTTCGTGGACGTCATCCGCTACCGCCATTCGCTCAAGGAGCAGGCGATCGACATCCCGGCGGAGGTCTGCATCACGCGCGACAACGTGCAGGTCGGCGTGGACGGCATCCTGTACCTGAAGGTCCTCAATCCCGAACGCGCGTCCTACGGCATCTCCGACTATGTGTTCGCGATCAGCCAGCTCGCGCAGACCACGCTGAGAAGCGAGATCGGAAAGATCGATCTCGACCGGACGTTCGAGGAGAGGAGCAACATCAACGCCCAGCTCGTCGCGGAGCTGGACAAGGCGTCAGAGGCCTGGGGCGTGAAGGTTCTGCGCTACGAGATCAAGAACATCACGCCGCCGCACGACGTGCTGGCGGCGATGGAAAAGCAGATGCGCGCCGAGCGCGAGAAGCGCGCCGTCATCCTCACGTCCGAAGGCACGCGCGACGCCGCGATCAACACCGCCGAAGGCGACAAGCAGATGGTCATCAAGGCGTCCGAGGCGCGCAAGCAGCAGCAGATTAACGAAGCCCAGGGTCAGGCTGAGGCGATTCTCGCGGTTGCGTCCGCAACCGCCGACGGGCTCCGCAAGGTCGCGGACGCGCTCCGACAGCCGGGCGGGACCGAGGCCATGCAGCTGCGCGTCGCCGAGGAGTATCTCCAGCAGTTCGGCCAGCTCGCCAAGGAAACGAACACGCTGATCCTGCCGGCCAACGTCTCCGACGTCGCGTCCATGGTCGCGCTCGCGACGCAGGTCGTGAAGGGAACGAAGACGGGATAGGTCAGTGAGGAATGCTGATTGCTGAATGTTGAATGATCGCGTGGTGCCGGAGCAATCAAGGTGGTTGCAGATACTGCTATTTCTACCCGGGCTAGTCGTTGAAATCTTTGGCACTCCGAAGGAACAACCGAGCGGTTTCCCCCACAAATCGCGCGGCATGCCCGCTGCAACGCCCCTGGCATGTCAATCTCGGAAATCCTGACGAAGCGCACTTCCGAGTTCGCTCTGGCAATCATCCGCTTCTGCGCCGCGCTGCCGCCAACCTGGGAGGCGAGGCGCATCAGCGGCCAACCGTTCGACGCCGGTACCTCAGTCGGGGCGAACTATCGGGCCACGTGCAGAGCACGTTCGAAGCGGGAATTCACTTCAAAAATAGGCCTCGTGATTGAGGAGGCCGACGAATCCGAATACTGGCTCATGCTGCTCAAGCGCGCGGGGATCGCGAAAGGTGTCGAGCTGGATCGCCTCTTCGACGAAGCGGGTCAGTTGGTCGCCGTTTTCACACGCTCGCAGAGGACGGCAATCAGCAAGCTCGAGAAGGAAACTCTGGCTCGAAAACGAAAGTCACAATGCTGATTGCGGGAAGCTGAATGCTGATTGTTAGTGACCGGCGTTGCTTGACCACTCAGCATTCCACACTCAGCAATCTACACTGACTCAGGTCCCGAACGTATTACAGGAATCCGGGTTTCCGCTCTGGAGGCCCCGCCGGAACCATTCCACGCGCTGCGCCGACGACCCGTGCGTGAACGCGTCCGGGACGACGCGGCCGCCTGACATCTGTTGAAGCCGATCGTCGCCGATGGCGGCGGCGGCACGGAGCCCTTCCTCGACATCGCCCTCTTCAAGCATGACGCGGCGTCCGACCTCGCCTCCGGATCTGGACGCGAAGCTGCCCCAAACGCCCGCAAAGCAGTCCGCCTGCAGCTCCATGCGGACCGACAGCTCGTTCTGCTGCGCCGGCCGGCGCTGCTGCAGCTGGCGCACCTGGCTTTCAATCCCGAGGACGTTCTGGACGTGGTGGCCGACCTCGTGCGCGATGACGTATGCCTGCGCGAAGTCGCCGGGCGCGCCGAACCGCCGATGGAGCTCGTCGAAGAAGCTGAGATCGAGGTAAACCTGTCGATCGCCAGGGCAATAGAACGGCCCGGTGGCCGCTTGCGCGAACCCGCACGCCGACTCGACTGCGTCGCGGAAGAGTCTGACCTTCGTCCGCTGGTACCGTCCCGGCATGATCTGGGTCCAGGTGTTCTGGAGGTCGCCCATGACGGCGTCCACCATGTCGACAAGCTCTTCCTCCTGGGGCGTCGATGTCGCGGGTCCGGCATCGCCCGTCGTCCCGGTGGATGGGCCGGGCACACCGCCGCCCCCGAGAAGCGACAGAAAGTCGGCGCCCGTGAACCAGCTGAGCGCGAGGAGAAGCAGCAGCCCGCCGATACCGATCGGCATTCCGCGGCCTCCGAAGCCCGCGCGCTGTCCTCTCAGGTCATCGATGTTCTCGCGATTGCCTCGGGTCCACCGCATAAAGCCTCCCTGCCGCTGCGCTGCCGAACCGACGGTCTCAAGTCTAATGCGGGTTTATGATCTCAGAAATGATCGCGCCGGCGGCCAACCCCGTCGAGGAGTTTTTCAACCGCGCTTTCGCGCGCGCCACCGGCGCGACGCCGAGGCCCGGCAACCGCGTCAGACTGCTGTGTGACGGCGCGCAGAACTACCCCGCGTGGCTCGAGGCGATCGCGTCTGCCCGCAAGTGGGTCCACTTCGAGAGCTACATCATCCATGACGACGAGGTGGGCCGGGGGTTCGCGGAGGCGCTCGCCGATCGGGCAAGGGATGGCGTTTCAGTGCGCGTGTTGTACGACTGGTGGGGATCGTTTCAGCTCCTGCCGCGACAGTACCGTCGTGTGATGCACGAAGCGGGCGTCGACCAGCGCGTCGTCAATCCGCCGCACTTCGGGAGTCCGCTCGCCTGGTTGAGCCGCGATCACCGCAAGACGCTGACCGTGGACGGCCGGATCGGCTACGTCAGCGGCCTGTGCGTGGGCGAGGCGTGGGTGGGGGAGAGGGCCTGGCGCGACACGGGCGTCGAAATCGAAGGTCCGGCGGTCGCGGACATCGAGCGCGCGTTTGCCGAGCTCTGGGACGTGGTCGGCGATCCGCTGCCGGACGAGGAGCGGCTGCCGGCGGACGAGATTCCACGAGCCGGGACGCTGCCCGTTCGAGTCATCGCAAGCGTCCCGGCGTCCGCCGGGCTTTATCGGCTCGACCAGATTGTGGCGGCTGCGGCGCGCCGCACGCTCTGGTTGACCGACGCGTATTTCATCGCAACCAGCGCCTACGTGCAGGCGCTGCGCGCAGCGGCAGCCGACGGCGTCGACGTCCGCCTGCTTGTGCCTGGCTCGACCGACGTACCTGGCGTGCGAGCGATCTCGAGGGCTGGATACCGTCCGCTGCTCGAGGCGGGTGTCCGCGTCTTTGAGTGGAACGGCTCGATGCTGCACGCGAAGACGGCAGTCGCGGACGGCCGGTGGGCGCGCGTCGGCTCCACGAACCTGAATCCCACGAGCTGGCTGGGAAACTGGGAGCTCGACGTCTCGATCGAAGATGAAGAATTCGCGCACGAGATGGAGGCGATGTACGAAAGGGACCTCACGCGCTCGACTGAGATCGTGCTCGGCGTGCACCGGCGCGTCTTCCCGGTGCCGCCGCCGACGGCGCAAGATGGCGTCCAAGTCCCCAAACGGCGCGGCTCGTACGGGCGCGCCACCGCAGGAGCAATCGGCATCGGCAGCGTGGTCGGCGCCGCGCTGACGGCACGACGCAGGCTCGGCGCCGCCGAAGCGCGGCTGCTGGGCGCTGCTTCGGTCCTGTCAGCCGCAATCGGCATCGTCGCGCTGTTCTGGCCGCGCGCCGTCGCCGTACCCATCGCCATCCTGCTTATCTGGATAGCTCTGTCGCTCTTTGCGCGCGCCGTGCAGCTCCATCGGGCGGCCAGCAAGTCATAGCCAATTTCTGGCGCTCCGCCACTTTTTGTTCACAGCTGACAACCAGTGTCGGTCGCAGGTCGTGACCGCGCGGGCTTGGTTTCCTCTAAAGCTCGCTCTTGCAGCACTTGAAACGATCGGACGCGCCGGAAGCGGGATGGCAGCGGGCTTGCTGAAATGGGGAGCGAGACTTTGATGCGCGCCCGGAGGCCCGTAGCGGCGGGATTTACGCTCGTCGAACTCCTCGTTGTCGTGGCAATGATCGGCGTCGTGTCGGCCATTGCGGTTCCGGCACTGCTCCGTGCCCGGATGTCCGGCAACGAGGCTTCGGCGATCGGATCGATTCGTGCGGTCAACGCGGCGGAGACGGCGTATGCGAACTCGGCGGGGCGGGGTGGCTTCGCGGTTCTGCTCTCTACGCTCGTCACGCCGTGCGGTGCCGGGAGCGCCGGCTTCCTGTCGAGGGACCTCGCCTCCGATCCGTCAAGCAAAAGCGGTTACCGAATCACGCTCGCGGTCGGCGCGGGTGCGAACGTCGGACCGCTCGATTGCAATGGTACGGTGACGCGCACCTCCTATTACGCGACAGCGGTTCCGCTGTCGGTCGGCACGACGGGAAGGCGTGCGTTCGCGAGCAACGCCATCAACGCAATCTGGCAGAACTCCACCGGATTGCCACCGGCGGAGCCGTTCACAATCACAGCGACGACGCAGCCACTTCAATAGCCCCAGGCCCCAAGCCCCAAGCCCCAGGCCCCAGGCCCAGTTCATTTATCGTGTTCGTGCTTTTCCTTGCGACGCGGCTCGAGTGAGACTTCGCCGATCCGGCGGATCCTGACGTCGCCGCCGAACGATTCCATTTCAATCTGCGCGCCGCCGCCGCCGAGCGTAAACCTCTGGCGGCTTCCGCGGCGTCCCTCGGTCGTTTCGGTCGTGGCAAACGACGTGCGCACGCTCCCCTGGTACGAGCGGGCAGACACATTGGCGCTGACGTTCTCGGGCACGGCGAGCGTGATATCGCCATTGTGGGTCGAGATGCGATAGAAGTTATCTGCGACGGTTCCTTCGTAAATGATATCGCCGTTGACCGTAGTTGCCTCGAGGCCGGTGGCCTTCATCCCGAGCATGCGGATGTCACCATTGATCGTCTCGGCCGTGATCTCGCCGGTTGCACCCCTGATCATGATGCCTTCGTTGACGGTGTTGAGCGTCAGGCGCCCGCCCGCATTCTCGACGAAGATCTCGCCCTCGATCGACTTGAGCGACACGATGCCGGCTCCACCTTTCAGCCGGATGTCTCCGCTGACAGTCTCTACCGACACGTCGGACTGAGTGCCTTCGATCGACGCGAAGATGTGCGGCCCGCCACTGACCCTCACCGGAAGCCACGCGGGAACGGATATGACATAGTCGACTGACGCCGGCGCCCCGGAGCGGCTCGACGAAACTCTGATCTCGCCGCCTGACGTTCGAACGCCGACCTTCGTGCGGCTGTCGTGCTCCGCCGTAACTCGCAGTTCGTCACGGTTCCAGGCCTTCACCATGACTTCGCCGGCGAAGTTATTGACCTCGAGCCGCTGGCCTTTCGTCACCGCGATGGTTTGATCGGTGGCGGGCGGCCGCGCCGTTTGCGCCGCCGCCGGAACGGCGGCCGACAGCAACATGCCGGCGACAATCGATGCGAGCTTCATGGGTGCTATCCCTCGGTGTCGGCGAGCGCGCTCGCGCGGCGCAGCAGCGCGAGCTTGCGCTGCCGCGCGGCGGCGAGGTGGCTGTAAAGATACGTGTTCGCAGGATCCGCCGTCAGCGCCCGCTGCGACTGTTCGATCGCCTGATCGATTGCGGCCAGGCTGCTCTCGAGCACTTTCACGGTCGTCGGATCGAGCCGCGATCGTCCTGCTTCGAGCGCGCGCTCGAGATCCGCGACGGCCTCGTCGTACGGAGCGTCAGCCAGGTTGACCGGCACGGCGCGAGGCGACTCGACCGGCTGCTGCACGCCCGCCTGCGTTGGAGCCTGCACGGCCGCCTGCCGGTTCGCCATCCACACGGCGCCGCCCGAGAGGATCATCAGCGCGATGCCGGCGGCGACGAGCTGCGGCATTGAGAACGAATAGCGCCTCGTGCCGCCGTCGAGCCGCGCGGCAATCGCCGGCCAGAGATCGGCATCAGGCGCGCGTTCGGTCAGATCCTGCGCGCGGGAAACGACGGCGCGAAGCTCGTCGAGCGTGGCGCGGCACGCGTCGCACGACGCGAGGTGCGCCTCGAGATCCGTTCGCTCACGCGCCTCGAGCTCGTCGTCGAGATACTCCGAGAGCCTGTCCGTCCACTGGTCCATACGTCACCTGAGATGCTTCCTCAACATCATGCGGGCGCGATGCAGCTGCGCCTTGGACGTGCCGGGCGAGATGCCCAGCAGCGATCCGATCTCGTGGTGCTTGTAGCCTTCGACGTCGTGCAGCACGAAGATCTCGCGCGCGCCGTCGGGCAGCCGCTCGAGCGCCGCCTCGAAGTCGATCGAGAGATCCGGACGTGACGGCGTCGAGCGCGCGGTCTCGAAGACCGCCACCGAATCAACCCTGCGCGAGCGCTCGGTGCTGCCCGAGCGGAAACGCTCGAGAACGACGTTCACGGTGAGACGGTGCAGCCACGTCGTGAATGCCGACTCCCCTCGAAACGTTCCGAGCTTCTGCCACGCCCGGACGAAAACGTCCTGCGCGAGCTCGTCGACGTCGCGCCCGCCCGCCATGCGGCGCACTATTCCGTGCACGCGCGGGATGTGGGTGCGGTAGAGGCGCTCGAATGCCTGGACGTCCCCCCGCGCCGCGCGCGCGACGTCCATCGCGTCGCGGTCGGCGGAGGGAGTCGACGACTGGTCAAACGCGGTGACCCCGATCGGCAGCGTCTCCTGTTGCAGCATCCCCGCGGAACGCTATCTTTCGTCCCTGCATCAGCTTGGATGCCCACGGGTCGGGGAAGGTTTACATCGTGGTTGCCGGGCCGGCCGGTCTTCGTTCTTGGAAGAACGAAGGTTATCGTAGTACGTTGTACGGGTCCAGGGGCACTCCCTCCCACCAGCGGGGCGGCTCCAGCGCCCGGAAGATCGCGAAGTGGAGGTGCGGCGTGTTCGGCGGGGCATTGCCCGACGTCCCGACGTAGCCGATGACCTGGCCCCGCCGGATCTTGTCTTCCTCCTTCAGGCCATCCGCATAGCGTTCCAGGTGAGCGTAGTAGTAGATGAACCGCTCGTCCGGGTCGTACTGGTAGACCGTCAGGCCGCCGTACCGGCTGTTGAAGAGCCGGGCGACGGTCCCCGACTCGACGGCGAGAACCGGCGTGTTGCGCGGGGCGAGGATGTCGATCGCCTCGTGCTTCCGGCTGCCGCCACGCTCGTCGTCGTACGACCGGACCAGCGCGTTCCGGCCGACCCCGTCGACCGGAATCAGGAGCCGTCTGTCGCGAAGCTCTTCGACTGGATTCGCCCCGATGGTTGCCGTCGGCGCTTCGGTCCGGTCATCACGGTTTCCGGATGTGGCGGCCGGCGGTTCAGCCGGGTGAAGCGGCGGAGACGAGTCGGTGCGCTCGGCCGCCGGCGGCGGCGGAAGATCGGGAAAGACGCCCTGCGTGAAACGCTCGACGGCGGGAGAACGCTCGAGGCCGTAGCGCAGCCGATCCGTGCGCGTTCCAATGAAGTTGCCAAAGCGCCAGACGGAGACGGAGATCACGAAAACGCCGGCGAGAAATCCGGCCGTCGCGGCCGCGGCAGCGAGGCGACGTTCGCGCTTCGTTCTCATGTCTCAGGGCAGAAAACTGACTCTCGTTCCCGGACGGACGAGCGCCGCGACTCTCTGGGCATCCCAGTTCGTGAGCCGCACGCATCCGTGCGACTCGGTCTTGCCGATGCGCGACGGCTCCGGCGTTCCGTGCAGGCCGTAATGCGGCTTGTCGATGTCGATCCAGACCGTGCCGACCGGGTTGTTCGGTCCCGGATTGATTGTCGCTTTCGCGTGCGACGGATCGGAATCCCAGAACAGGTCCGGGTTGTAGTTGAACTTCGGCCTGCGGGCGACGCCTCTCACCTTCCACTCGCCGACAGGCAGCGGATCGACCTCGCTGCCGCTCGTCACGGGCGCATGGAACAGGATCGCGCCGTCCGCGCCGATGACCTGGAGCACCGACTGTTGTTTCCAGACCTTGACGACAACGTCGGCGTCGCCGGAGGAGCGTTCGACGCCGGTCGTTCCACGCGGGACTGCAGGTTCGACGCTCACGATCGCGACGTTCGGAACGCGGATCTCCTCGTCCTGGATGAAGCTCGCGCCGGGGTTGAGCCGCGACAGCAGGGCAGGGCTGGCGTGAAACTTCTCGGCAAGCGCCTCGACCACCGTCCGGTAGCCGAGCGCCGGCAGCGCCGCCTGTTCCATGAGGTCGTCCGGCAGATTCTCGGTGAACGGTCCCGCGGCATCTTCGGCCCCTATCGTGTACGCGACGACCGATTGAACGTCGCGCTGCTCGTCGGAAAGCTTGCGGATGATGGACGCATCGTCATCGGCACCGAGGTTGCGCGACGTCGCATAAGCCTCGGCGGCGCGCCGGGTGTTGCTCCCATCGCGGCCGTCGATCTCGCCGGGCGAGAAGCCGGCTCGGTCTAGGAGGACCTGTAAGAGGAGGATATCCGTACCCGAGCGCGCGGAGGAGACAGAGGGCGCGGAGACGATTGAAACGCAGAGCACGCAGAGAGCGCAGAGGAGTCGTGTCACTTGAGCACCTCGTGTGTCCGACGATCGCTGCCCATCCGCCGGTCGGCGTCGACCGAGGCCGGAGGACGGTCGACGATCTCGATGATCTTGAACGGGCGCGCCGGATCGATCGTGCGCATAAGCGACAGGGAGACGTTGAACACCGGCACGCCGTTGCGCGTGCGGCCCTCCGGCCGTCCGTTGTGTGCGTGCCCGTGAAAAACGGCCGTGACGGGGTATCGCGTGATCGGTTCTTCGAGCCGGCTGCAGCCGAGGAACGGGTAGATCTCCGGCGGCTCGCCCTCGCACGTCGCGGCAATCGGCGCGTAGTGAAGCAGAGCGATTCTGTGCTGCGTACGCAGCCGCGCGAGGGCCGTCTCGAGCTTGAGCGCCTCGTCCACGGCTTCACGGACGAAGGCCTTGACCACCTTCTCACCCCACGGCCCCAGGGTGCCGCGTCCGAACCCGCCGGCGAAACCCTTGATGCCGGCAAAGCCGACGCCGTGCACCTCGCAGCTGTCGCCGTCGAGGACGGTGATTCCGCCGTCGGTGAGAATCTGGCGAATCTCCTCCTGCAGTCCGCCTTCGTAGTCGTGATTGCCGAGAACCGTGACGATCGGCACTTTGACCGCCCCGGTGAGGTCGCGCACGAGCGCGCGCGCTTCCTCCACGGCGCCGTAGTCGGTGAGATCGCCGCAGAGCAGCAGGATGTCCGCCGCGGCGGCGAGCTGCGCGAAAACCGGCTGCATCGACGCCGCCGACGTGCGGGTGTAATGCAGATCACCCAGCGCGGCAATGCGGACGCGGTCCTTAGCCAGGCTCATCGCCTGACCGGGGCTCCGCCCCGGACCCCGGCTCGGCCGCTTGCGGGGCCCCGTCGCCCTGCGCCGCTCCCTCGCGGGCGCGCCGTGCGCGCCGCCGTTACGCCGCCCGAGACGGAAATTCTCGATGCCAGCGGCATAACGGCCTAACAAAGCAAATGAAGTGCCGACGCCGAGGCCCTTTGCCCAGGCCCCAGCCCCTACTTAATTAGGTAAAACTCCGTCTGCCGGCCGTCGATCCAATCCCAGCCGGCCTCGACCAGCGCGGCATCCTCTTCGAGTGCGAATCTCACGGGCTGGTCGTCCCACTCCTTCACCTTGTGGGTCGCATTCAGCTCGATCGAGTGCCAGGTGTTCGGCCGGAAGACGTACTCTCCGCGAACGGGGACACCCTGCTGGTAGTCGGTCATGCCGATCGGCGGCCCGGCGCCGTGGCCGTGGTATCCGACGGGATGACAGTAGATGGAGGGCGTGATGCCTTCGGCCTTCGCCTGTGCGAGCGCCGCCTGGAGCGCCGCGTTGCCCGTCCCGCCGATCTTCGCGTGCTGCATCGTCAGGTCCTGAAGACGGTTCGCGGCCCGCAGCCCCTCGCGCAGGCCCGCCGGCGCTTCGATCTCGCCTTCGCGCAGGACATAGGCGTTGTGCTGCGTGTCGGTGGAGAACCCGAGATAGACGAGGCCGAAATCCGTGTGCAGCATGTCGCCGCGCTGAATGACCCGCTTCTCAGGCGGCAGATCGGACGGCAGACCGCCCTTGCGATGAATCGTGATCGACGGATGAAACCAACCGCCGAGGCCGAGGTTCGCCACGCGCTGCCGCATCCACCACACGACGTCTTCCGACGTCGTCACGCCAGGCTTGATGACGTCGTTCGAGAACGCCTCGCGAATGACCTGGTGCGCCACCCGCATCACGTGGCGATACGCTTCCGTTTCCTCTGGGAGCTTTTCCTCGAGCCAGCCCACGGCGAGCATTTCGGCCGACTTGATCCGCGGCGCGTACTTCGCGCCGAGCGCCTCGAGCACGTTGTCGCGCTCATTCGCGGTCAGGCCGTCCGCGTGATTCCAGGCCTCCGACATGTTCAGGCCGATGACTTTCGGGTCGCGCTCCTCGACGACCTTGCGCACGCCCTCCCACTGCGCGTCGTTGTGCGTGCGCGTGAGGGCATACAGGCCGTCGTAGTCGAAACGGCCGATCGACCGGCGCTCGACGCCGCGGTCACCGCCGCGGTCGAAAAAGACGAGGACTGTCCGCCGCCGCGACGAGTACGTGGTGAGCGGCGAGATCGACCGGAACACCGGATCGTCGTTGTACTCCCGCGACACGATGATCCACATGTCGATCTTTTCGCGCCGCATGAGCCGCGGCAGGACGGTATCGAAGCGCTTGACGATCCAGTCCTTGATGAGCGGCGCCTGCTCGCGGTGCGTGAAGACGCGGTCTTTCGGGTAGTCGTACTCGGCGGCAAGAGGAGCGCCGCTGAGGACCAATAGAATCGCAGCCGCAGCTCTGAACATGCCGCGGATTATATTCCGCGGGCCGCAGATTACGCGGACTACGGGGAGCCGACCCGTGCGATAGCATAGATACATGGGACGGTGGTTGCCCCTGATCGCGTTACTCGCAGCCGGCGCCTGCGGCGACGGCCGTGAGTCTTCGAACGACGCCACTCCCGCCGGAGCGACGGCCGCCCAGCCCGCGGCCGACCGGTCTCGTCCGCGCGTCGTCGCGCTCGGCGACAGCCTGACGGCCGGTCTCGGCCTTCCAGAGTCTGAGTCCTACCCGTCGCGCCTGCAGCAGAAGATCGATGCGGACGGCTACGACTTCGAGGTCGTGAACGCGGGTGTTTCAGGCGATACGTCGGCGGGCGGACTCAGACGGCTCGACTGGGCGCTCGACGGGGACGTGAAGTTCCTCATTGTTGCGCTGGGCGCCAACGACGGGCTTCGTGGCCTGTCTGTCCCGGAGATGAAGCGCAACCTCGAGGCAATCATCGAGGGTGCCAGGGAGCGCGGCGTGACAGTCCTCCTGGCCGGCATGGAGGCGCCCCCGAACTACGGTCTCGAGTACACCGTCCAATTCAGACAGGTGTACCGCGATCTGTCGCGCGAGCACGACCTCGTATACGTGCCGTTTCTGCTCGAGGGTGTTGCAGGGCAGAGCGGATACAACCAGTCCGACGGCATCCATCCCAACAGAGAGGGGGCGCGGCTCGTGGCCGAGACGATCTGGCGTGCGCTCAAACCCATGATCGACGCGGCGGCCTCCTCATGATCGACCTCCGCGGCGTTTCGAAGACCGTTCCGAGCGGCGACGGGACCCTCACGATTCTGCATCCGCTCGACCTGACCGTCGCGTCCGGGGAATTCCTCGCGGTCAGCGGCCCGTCCGGAAGCGGCAAATCCACGCTCCTCGGCCTCATCGCCGGCCTGGACGCGCCGTCGAGCGGCTCGATCGTGATCGACGGGGTCGACATCACGACCCTGGACGAGGATCCGCTCGCCCGGCTGCGCGGCGCGAAGATCGGGTTCGTGTTCCAGTTCTTCCACTTGATCCCGTCGCTGACGGCGCTCGAGAACGTGCAGGTGCCGCTCGAGTTGACGGGTGCTCCGAACCCGTCCTCTCGTGCTGCCGTGCTTCTCGACGAAGTCGGGCTGGCGGAGAGGCGCCGGCACTATCCGTCGCAGCTTTCGGGCGGCGAGCAGCAGCGGGTCGCCATCGCACGCGCGCTGGCGAACAGTCCGCCCATCCTCCTCGCCGACGAGCCGACTGGAAACCTGGATACCGTCACCGGCCGCCACGTCATCGATCTCCTCGCCGAGATTCATCGCGCTCGCGGGACGACGCTCGTCCTCGTCACGCATGACGCGGAGCTGGCGGCCCGCGCGGAGAGCCGCGTGTCGCTCCGGGACGGCCGGATCGTCGAGCGAACAGCCTCCAAGCCGCAGACGGCGACTTCCCGGCCGGCGGCGCTGACGTCGCGGACATGAAGTTCGCCCTCCTGATGGCCGTCCGCGAGACGCGGGCCTCGTGGCGCCGCCTGCTGTTCTTCTTCGCCTGTGTGGCGCTCGGCGTCGCGACGATCGTCGCGCTTCGCTCCGTCATTCAGAACGTGCGGGAGGGAATCGCCGGCGAGGCGCGAACGCTGCTCGCGGCCGACGTCGTGCTCTTTACGAACCGGCCCTGGGAAGAGGGGACGCGCAAGCTGCTCGAGTTGCGGCTGTCCACACCGGCCGTCCAGGAGCGCACCGAGACTGTCGAGACAGCGACGATGGCGCGGCCGGCGGTGGAGCGGAAGCCGATTGCGCGCATGGTGGAGCTGCGCGGTGTCCAGCCGGGATTTCCGCTGTACGGCACGCTCAAGCTTGCCGACGGCCGTCCCTATTCGTTCGATCTCCTGCGCGGGGGCGGCGCCATCGTGCGCCCGGAGCTCCTGGCGCAGCTCGATGCGAAGGTTGGCGACGAGGTCCTGTTCGGCGGGAAGGCGTTCCGAATCCGCGGCGTCATGACCGAGGAGCCCGGGAACCGGTCGGGGCCTTTCAGCCTGGGATCGCGCGCAATCGTCGCGCTCGACGATCTGCGCGGCGCCGGGCTGCTCGCATTCGGGAGCCGCGCGCGGCACGCGATGTTGCTCCGCGTCCGATCGGAGTCGGACGCGCGCGACCTCGTCGAGCGGCTGCGCGCCGATTTCCGCGATCGCTTCGTGAGCGTCAGATGGTACCGGGCCACTGAAGAAGACATCGGCGAAGAGCTGCAGCGCGCAGAGAATTATTTGAGCCTCGTCGGCCTGGCCATGGTTGTTCTCGGCGGCGTCGGCGTCTGGAGCGTGACGCGCGTCTTCATTCAGCAGAAGATGCGCAGCATCGCGGTGCTCAAGTGTCTGGGCGCCAGCAGCCGCCAGGTGCTTGCAACGTATCTCGTGCAGGTGACGTTTCTGGCTCTTGCCGGCAGCGGTCTTGGCGTCCTCATCGCCGCGGTCGCCATCGCCGCGATTCCTGACTCACTCGCTGCATCGCTCGGCGCCACATCTTACGGACTGACGCCATCCGCCGTGCTTCAGGGCACCGCGGTCGGGCTTCTCGTCTCGCTCCTCTTCGCCGTGGTCCCGTTGCTCGAAGTGCGGCGCGTAAAGCCGCTCCTCGTGCTCAGGCAGGGAATGGGATCTGGAAACGAGCCCACGACGGGTCGACGGTTCCGCAACATCGACTGGCTCACGGTTGTCTCAGCCGCGCTCGTATCGATTGCGCTCGCGGCCGTCGCGAGCTGGCAGGCCGGCTCGGGACGTGTCGGTGCGATCGTGACGCTCGCTCTTGCGGGGATCGCCATCGTGCTCGTCGGTGCCGGCGCCGGGCTCGTGCGCGCCGTGGCGCCGCTCAGCTGGTCGCGCCGGTTCGCGGTTCGCCACGCCGTCATCAACCTGCGCCGGCCGGGCAACCAGACACGCGTCATCCTGATGGCCGTGGGCCTCGGCGCCTTCTTCGTCATCGGCGTCCGCGTCATCCAGGCCAACCTGCTGCGCGAGATCGCGATCGAGCTTGGGGAGGACACGCCGGACATGTTCCTCGTGGATGTCCAGCAGGATCAAATGGCCGGGATCCGGGCGCTGATGCTCGACAGGACGCGGATCGAGCCGAAGCTCGTTCCGGTCCTCCGTGCGCGGGTGGTCGGCGTTCGCGGCCGGGACGTGAACCTCGACAGCTACGAGGACGTTCGCGGCCGCGGCTCGCTCGGCCGCGAGTACGTGATCACGTATCGCGATCGCCTCGAGGAGAACGAGACCATGCTCGACGGCGCGCTTTGGAGCCCTGGCGCGACGGATGCGCAGGTCTCGATGGAGGATGGGATCCGAGAGCGCTTCGGCGTCCAGCTCGGGGACGAGATCCGGTTCGACGTGATGGGGCGCATCATCGCCGCGAAAGTCACCAGCGTGCGGCGGGTCGACTGGGACCAGGCGAGGAGCGGCGGTTTCATGTTCGTGTTCAACCCGCACACGTTCGCGCGGGCACCGCATGCCTACATCGGCTTCGTCAGGGCGCCGTCCGCGGCGGAGGATCGCGCGCGGCTGCAGCGCGATCTCGTGGCCGCCTACCCGAACGTCTCCGTCATCGACATCAGGGAAATCCTCGACCGCGCGCGGACGATCATCGACAACATTTCGCTCGCGATTTCGATCGTCGGCTTCGTGGCGCTCGCCGGCGGTGCGCTGATTCTTGCCGGCGCGGTCGCGATGACGCGCTTTCAGCGCGTCTACGAGGCCGCGATCCTGCGCACGCTCGGTGCGACGTCGCGCCGGCTCGCCGCCATGCTGGCGTTCGAGTACGGCCTGCTCGGTCTGCTCGCCGGGACGATCGGCTCTGCCGGCGCGGCCGCGCTCGGCTGGGCGGCCGCGAGGTATCTCTTCGACATGGACTGGTCGCCCGCGCCCGGCATCAACGTCCTCGGCGTGTTGATCACGGCTGCGCTCGTCTGCGGTATCGGTATCGGCGCGAGCCTAGAGGTACTTCGCAGGAAGCCCTTAGGAACCCTCCGAGCCGAGTGATGCTGTTGGGGTGGGCCCCAGCGCGAAGGAGAAAGATGGTCAACCACGAAATCATCGGCGACGACATGCAGGCGGTCATCCTGTCGTTGACGCAAGGGGACGCGGTTCGCGCCGAAGCGGGCGCGATGATGTTCATGACCGAGGGCGTCGAGATGGACGCCAGGATGGACGGCGGGCTGCTCGGCGGCCTGAAGCGCGCGCTGCTCGTGGGTGAGAGCTTCTTCATCACCTGGTTTCGCTGCGAGGCGCCGAAGGCGCGCGTCGCGTTCGCCGGGCCGTATCCAGGCAAGATCATCCCGATCGATTTGAAGGGCAGTCAGATCCTGTGCCAGAAGGACGCGTTCCTCTGCGCCGTCGGTGACATCGACATCAGCGTGGCGTTCACCAGGCGTCTCGGCGCCGGCTTCTTCGGCGGTGAGGGGTTCATCCTCCAGAAGCTGGAGGGAACCGGCCTCGTATTCGCGCATAGCGGCGGCACGATCGTCACCATGGATCTCGCGCAGGGGGAGCGGGTGAAGGTCGACACCGGCTGCCTCGTCGCGTTTCAACCGACCGTCGACTACGACATCATCCGGGTCGGCGGCATCAAGACCAGCCTTTTCGGAGGCGAAGGCCTTTTCTTCGCGTCCCTGACGGGACCCGGGCGCGTCTGGCTCCAGACGCTGCCGTTCTCGCGTTTCGCCGATCGCGTAAACGCGGCGCAACGGGGCGACCGCGAGGACGTCAAACGTGACCTCGGGGGCATGCTCGGCGGCCTCGGCGACTTGATCGGCGGCGATCGCTGACCCGGCCTCCGAGGTCTCCATTCTGGATTCTGCGTTCTCCTCGCGCTATGATGGGTATTTGTCCGGCCCCCGAAATCGCGTCTGCTCGGGGCGCCGCGGAGGAGACCTTGGTATGGACGTGACGGTCTACAAGGAGGCGCTGCTCCGGAAGCGGGGAGAGATCCAGGCCTCGGGCGGCGGGGCGGCCAAGCCGTTACAGGCGTCGATGGAGACCAACACGCGGCAGGGTGACCTCGCCGACCAGGCGAGCGGGAACAACGAGGTCCACATTCAGCTCAAGCTGAAGCAGACCGACGCGAAGATCCTTCAAGCGATCGAGGAAGCGCTCGCGCGCATCGAGAAAGGCACCTACGGCATCTGCCGCGACTGCGGCGAGCCGATCGCTCCCGCCCGCCTGAACGCGATCCCGTGGACGCGGGTGTGCATCACCTGCAAGGAAAAGCAGTCGGCGTGAGGCCCGCGGAGATCCGAACGCTGCTCGAGCAGATCTACCTCGAGAAGCTGGCGCTGCAGCAGCGCCACGTCGCGGGCGCACGCTGCGTCAGCGACTACGACATCAACAACACCTACCAGTACGTCATCAACCGCGAGGACGTGCACCTCGCGTGGCTGCGCGACGCGATTGCCGCCGCCGGCGGTTCGCTCCCGGCGGCGCCTGCCGTCGAGATCAAGGACGGCTCCATGCCGGCCGTCCTGGTCGAGGATCGCGATCGGGCGACGGCGTTCATCGAGCGCTGGAAGGGCAGGATCCCGGCCGTCACGAACGCGAGACATCGGACGATGCTGGAGCTGTTGATGGGCGAGACGCGGGAGCACGAGCGGTTCTTCGCACAGGCGGCAGCCGGCCGGAGCGATCTGCTCGGCCGCCGCGCCGACGGGATGGGCACCGGTGGGGGCGTCCTCCCGACCCGCTGGGTCGAGTAGCGCACGCTGCGCCGTTGCGCTCGGGAGCAACCTCGGCGACCGCCGCGCCCACCTGGACTTCGCCGTCGCGCGGCTGCGCGCAATCCTGGACGGCCTGAAAGTCTCCGGCTACTTCGAGACGGATCCTGTCTCGGACGTTCCGCAGCCCCGATACCTGAACGCGGCCGCGGTGGGTCGCACCAGTCTGTCCGCGCGCGACCTGCTCACGGCGCTGCTGAAGATCGAACGGGAGCGCGGCCGCGAACGCCCCTTCAAGGACTCGCCGCGCACGCTCGATCTCGATCTGATTCTCTACGGCGATCTCGTGCTGACCGAGCCCGGCCTCACGCTTCCGCACCCGCGTTTTCGAGATCGTCTGTTCGTTCTGGAGCCCCTCACGTCGATTGCCCCTGACTTAGTGGACCCCGTCACAAGGAAAACTGTCACTGAACTCTTGAGCGGACCAAGGACCAAGGACTAAGGACCAAGGACTACACGGTTTTCTTAAAGACGAGCCTCTGCCTGCGCACTCCGCGCGGCGTGCTGGTCTCGCGCGCCACGACCATCGCGCCATCCGAGTCGATCGAGCGGATCTCTTTCGTTTCGAACGTGACCGCCGGTCGCTGCGCTATTCGTATCTCAGGGCCTCGATCGGATCGAGGCGCGCCGCTTTGCGCGCGGGATAGAAGCCGAAGAACACGCCGGTGCCGGCGGCGAACCCGAACGCCATCGCAATAGCATCGGGCGGGACCATGGTGGGCCACGCCAGGATCTCGCGTATGCCGGCGGAGAGGCCGAACCCGAGGAGGATCCCGACCAGTCCGCCAAAGAGGCTGATCACGATCGCCTCGACGAGAAACTGCAGCAGTACGTCGCGGCCGCGCGCGCCAACGGCCATGCGGAGGCCGATCTCGCGTGTGCGCTCGGTGACGGACACGAGCATGATGTTCATGATCCCGATCCCGCCGACGAGGAGCGACACGCCGGCAATGCTGGCAAGCAGCGCCGTCATCGTCCGCGTCGTTTCGGTCCGGACGCTGGCCATTTCTTCGAGCGTGCGCACCATGAAGTCGTCCGGCTCGCCCGACTCGATCTTGTGGCGAAGGCGCAGCGTGTTGATGATCTCGTCCGCCGTCGTGAGCGTCTGTGCGGCAGATGCCGCCGACACCGTGACGTTGTTGAGGTGCTGGATCCCCAGCAGCTTCTTCTGAACGGCCGTGTACGGCGCGAAGACCACGTCGTCCTGATCCTGGCCCATCGCCGATTGACCTTTCGAGGCCATCACGCCGGCAACGCGAAAGGGCTGATTGCGGATGCGGATGACTTGGCCCGTAGGATCGACACCCTCGCCGAACAGCGTGTCGGCCACGACCGAGCCGAGCACGGCGACCTTCGCGGCGCTCGAGACGTCCTGAGGCGTGAAGTAGCTTCCGTACATCGTCGGCCAGGAGCGGATCAGCGGCATGTCCACGTCGGTCCCCTCGATCCGCGTGGACCAGTTCTGGTTGCCGGCGATGACCTGGCTGCGTGTATTGACGCCCGGCGAGACGTACTGAACGCCCGGCAGCGCGGCGATGGCGGCGGCATCTTCGACGGTGAGGGACGTCGACATCCCCTGACCCTGGCGCACTCCCCCGATCGACCAGTTGCCGGAGTTCACCATGATCATGTTCGTGCCCGCGGAGCGGACCTGTTCCTCGATCTGGCTCTGCGCGCCGGTCCCGAGCGCGACCATCGTGATCACGGCCGCCACGCCGATGATCATGCCGAGCATGGTCAGCGACGTTCGCAGCTTGTTCCTGCCGAGCGCCTTGAGCGCGATTCGGAGCGTCATGAGGATGGACATCAGTCAGCGCACTCCTTGGGCGGGGGCCTCGGCGTGCCCCACTGCCGATCCGGCGTCGTCATCGTCTGGAGGCGGCAGCGCCGCGAGCTCGTCAGTGGCGATTCTGCGCCCTGCCACAGGCTGATCTCGAACGATCCGGCCATCGCGAAAGGCGATGAGCCGCGTGGCGTACTCGGCGATGTCGGGCTCGTGTGTGATCAGGAGCACGGTGATGCCGCGCTCCGCGTTCAGCCGCTGGAAGATTTCCATCACCTCGATGCTCGTGCGCGAGTCCAGATTTCCGGTCGGCTCATCCGCCAGGATGATGGACGGTTCGTTGATGAGCGCCCGTGCGATCGCCACACGCTGCTGCTGACCGCCGGACAGCTGGTTGGGGAAATGGTCGGCACGGTCGCCAAGGCCGACAGACGCGAGGGCGGTGCGCGCGCGTCGGTGCCGCTCCGCCGCCTTGAGGGCGCTGCCGCCGTTGTACAAGAGCGGCAGCTCGACGTTGTCGAGCGCGCTCGTGCGCGACAGGAGGTTGAAGCCCTGGAAGACGAAGCCGATCTTCTTGTTGCGGATACGAGCCAGATCGTCACGCGACAGCCGTGACGCGTCCGCGCCATCGAGGATGTATTGACCGCTCGACGGACGGTCGAGGCACCCGAGGATGTGCATGAACGTGGACTTGCCGGATCCGGACGGTCCGGTGACGGCCACAAACTCGCCACGCTCGACGTCGAGCGTCACGCCGCGAAGCGCACGGACCTCGACTTCACCGACGACGTAGGTCTTGGCGAGATCTCGCACGCTGATGACCGGCATGACTCGCTGAGCGGCCGGCAGCTATCTGCGGCCGGCTCCTCCTGAGGGCGCATTACGCTGACCGCCGGGCTGGCGTCCTTGAGGCATCAGCGGTGAGCGCGTCCCTCCGGCAGTCGGTGAAGCAGGCTGGCCCATCATCACGCCGGTAACGAGCTCGGTCCCGGGTCGAAGCTCTCCGCCAAGCAGCTCGGTCCACGTGCCGTCGGAGATTCCCAGTCGCACGCGTGCCGGCTTGAGCTGGTTGTTGATGTATTGCCACACGCGGCCGGTCGTCTCGGTCTGCGGCAGCGGGCCGAAGAGTTGATCGATAGACTGCGCACCGCTGCTGGTCGCGGTCCCCTCGCGTCGCTGCTGTGCATCGCCGCCGTTGCCACCCCGGGTGCCTGTCGCACGTGGTGACGACGCGGCCGGCCTCTGATTCGCCGCGGTCGCCGCTGCGCCGCGCCCCCGCTGTACCTCCGGCGAAAGCTCCTGTC
Organism: Vicinamibacterales bacterium; assembly: GCA_036257535.1. Taxonomy (GTDB): domain Bacteria; phylum Acidobacteriota; class Vicinamibacteria; order Vicinamibacterales; family 2-12-FULL-66-21; genus DATAEE01. The sequence goes on from DATAFJ010000027.1 coordinate 87,671, forward strand.
CGAGCGCGGCGAACGTATCGGCGGTAGGGCGGAACCGAAGCGCCATTGCCGGAACGCGAACGACGTCGTGCTTGCGGGCGATTTCGATCGAAACGTTCGCGGTCATCCCCGGCTTGAGTTTCAGGTCGGGGTTCGGCACGTCGATCACCGTCGCGTACGTCACGACGTTCTGCACGACCGTGGGCTGCAGCCGGATCTGCGAGACGGTGCCGAGGAAGTCGTCGGTAGGGAAGGCATCGACACGGAAACGGACCGTCTGCCCGGGACGGATGCGCCCCACGTCCGCCTCGTCGATGTTCGCGTTCACCTTCATCTTGGTGAGGTCCGCGGCGAGGAGGTACAGCGTCGGCGCCTGCATGCTGGCCGCGACGGTCTGACCCACGTCCACGTTGCGCGAGATCACGATGCCGTCGATCGGCGCATGAATGACCGTGTGGTCCAGGTTGACCTTCATCTGGTTCAGGTTCGCATGCGCCTGCGTGATGCCCGCCTGCGCCGACTTGAGCTGCGCTTCCGCCGTCCGGACGTTCACCTCCGCGGTTTCCAGCTCCGTCCGGGGTATCAGGCTGCGGTCCGACAGGTCCTCCGCTCTTTGAAGCTTGACCTTCGCATCGTCGAGCGCGACACGCAGCCGCTCGACCTCGGCCTGCGCTCGCGCCACGTTCGCCTGCTGCTGCTCGATCTGCGTCTGCGTGAGCGAGGGATCGAGCCGGGCGATGACCTGGCCCTTCCTGACGATCGAGTTGAAGTCGGCGTAGAGCTCCTGAACCGTCCCGGACACCTGCGTGCCGACCTGTACGGTCGTCACCGCCTCGAGCGTCCCTGTGGCGCCGACGGCGTCCACGATGTCGCCCCGCGTCACCTGGGAGGTCATGATCTGCGGCGGCTTGTCGCCGCGGCGCATGTAATACGCGCCGGCGGAGATGCCGACTGCCACCAGGACGCCGGTGACGAGGAGCGTCTTCTTCATGCCGTCTGATCGTGATGCGCGCCGCGCCGCAGCCCCTTCCAGCCTTCCTCGAAGAGCGTGTACATCGTCGGCACGAACACCAGCGTGATGAGCGTCGATGTCAAGAGCCCGCCGATGACGACGCGGGCGAGCGGCGCCTGCAGCTCGGCACCCTCGCCGATGCCCAGCGACATCGGCACGAGACCCAGCATGGTGCAGAGCGATGTCATGAGAATGGGACGGAGCCGTGTCCTCCCGCCAAGCTCGACCGCTTCACGCAGGGGTACGCCGTCCCGCCGCCGCAGGACGTTCGTGTAGTCCACGAGCAGGATGGCGTTGCTGACGACGATGCCGGCGAGCATGATGACGCCTATGTACGCCTGCAGGCTGAACGTCGTCCCCGTGAGCTTGAGAGCGAGAACCACGCCGATCGCCGCGAGCGGCACGGAGAACATGATGATGAACGGGTCGCGCAGCGACTCGTACTGAGAGGCCATGACCGCGTAAACCAGCACGATCGCGAGAATCAGCATCAACTGGAGCTGCGCGAACGCACGGCGCTGTTCCTCGACCTCGTTGCCGAAGCCGACCGTGAAGTCCTGCGCGCCCCGGACCGAGGGCAGGCGTTCGTTGACCGCGTCGACCGCGTCGCTCAACGTCGTACCGAGCTCCAATTCCGCGTTCACCCGCGTGATGCGCTCCTGGTTCTTTCGATCGATCTGCACCGGTCCCTGTTCGTTCTCGACCTTCATCAGGTTCTTCGCCTGCAAGACCTGTCCCTGCGGCGTGCTGATGAGGATGTCACTTACGTCGGACACACGTCCTCTATCCTCTTCGCGCAACCGGACAACAATTGGATATTCGAACCCGCGCTCGCGGAAGAATGCGGCTTGCGTGCCAGCGACGTTCGTCTGAATCGTCGTGGCGACGCCCGACACGGTCAGCCCGAGCATCGCCGCCTTCGGCCGATCGACCCGGATGGCCAGCTCGGGGCGTCCCTCGTCGCGGCCGATGCGCACGTCGGCGATGCCCGGCGTCCTCTGCATGATCGTCCTCGCATCCTCGGCCAGGCGCTTCGCGTCGGTCAGGTCGTGCCCGCGGATCTCGAGTGCGACGCGGCTTTCGTTGCCCCCGCCCATGATGCGGTTCATCTGATTGTTTCCGCCCGATGGCCGCGCGCGAATGACGACGCCGGGGAGATGGCCTGACAGCGTCCGCCGAAGCTGCATCGCAATCTGCTCGTTCGAGCGATTGCGTTCGCTCCTCGGTTTGAGCCGGATGCTGATGTTGCCCCGGTGGGAGGAACCACCCATGAATCCGCCTCCGCCGGCGCTGCTGATGAGTATTTCCGCCTCAGGCACTTCCGGCCGGATCATCGCCTCGAGCCGTTCGAGGACGTCGTGCATGCGCTCGATGCGCGAGCCGACCGGCAGCTCCGCGTCAACGGTGACCTCGCCCTCATCGGTCTGCGGCATCAGCTCGAAGCCGACGGTCGGCAGGATGAGCAGCGCGATTACGAAGAGCGCAGCGCCAGTCATCACGATCGTCGGCCGGTGGTTAAGGGCGCGATGGAGCAGGTCGCGGTAGAAGTCGTCCATGCCGTTCAGCACGCGCTCGCTCGTCGCGAACAGCCGGGCGCTGATGCCCCTGCGCTCGTCCGCCTTCTTGGGCAGCCGGAGCCACTTGGCGCACAGCACAGGCACGAGCGTGACGGCTACGAAGAGCGACATCGACAGCGAGAAGATGACGACGATCGACAGCTGCGTGAAAAGAATGCTCGAGACACCGGTCAGGAAGAGCAGCGGGATGAACACGGCGATGTGCGTGAGCGTCGACGCCACGATCGCCGACCAGACCTCCTCGCTTCCGTCGATGGCCGCCTGCTCGTGCGGCTTGCCCATTTCCATGTGCCGATAGGTGTTCTCGAGCACGACGATCGCCGCGTCGACGATCATGCCGATGCCGAGCGCCAGGCCGCCGAACGTCATCGTGTTGAGCGTAAAGCCGCAGAAGTACAGCAGCGCGAAGGTGCCGACGACGGAAATCGGAATGGACGTGCAGACGATGAGCGTCGCCCGGAAATCGCGAAGGAAGAGGAAGATGACCAGGATGACGAGCACCGAGCCGACGATCGCGTGCTCCTTGACCGAATCGATTGCGCGGTCGATGAACACCGACTGGTCGTCGAGCATTGTCAGTCGGATGCCGGGCATCTCGCGGTTGATCCGCGCGACCTCGGCCTTCACCGCCTCGGCGATCTGAACCGTGTTTTCGCCGGACTGCTTCGTGACGCGCAGCCGCACGCCCGGTTTGCCGTTGATCCGCGTGAACGCACGGAAATCCTCGGTGGAGTCCCTTACCTCGGCGATGTCCCTCATGTACACGGGGACGCTGTTCTTCGTCAGCACTACGAGATCGCGAATCTCGTCGAGATTCTCGAACTGTCCCTGGCTTCGGAGGAGGTACGTCGTGTCTCCTTCGTCGATCTCGCCGAGCGGGATGTTCTGGTTCTCGGTCTGGATGATGTTCACGATCTTGTCGACCGAGAGATCGAGCGCGGTGATCTTCTCCTTCGACAGTTCGACGTGAATCTGGCGGCGCAGCCCCCCGTCGACGGTGACCGCGGCGACGCCCGGCACGCGCTCGAGCCGGGGCGACAAATCGTTGGCCGCGATCTCGCGCAGCGTCACGCGGTCGAGGTCCCCTTCGAGACCCAGGCCCATAATGGGGAAGACGGTCGAGTCGAACTTGAAGACCGTGGGCGTCTCCGCATCCTCAGGCAGCCGCGCGCGAACGCGATCGATGCGCGAGCGAACCTCGTCGGCCGCTTCGTTCAGATCCGTGCCCCACGCGAAGTTCAGCGTGACCCTGGCGTTGCCTTCCGACGCCGTCGCCTCCAGCCGCTCGACGCCCGCGACGGCGCTCGTGGCCTGCTCGATCGGCCGGACGATGAGCTCTTCAATCTCGAGCGGGCCGACGCCGGGGTAGCCGACGCGAACGGTGATGCTCGGGAAGCTCACGTCGGGCATCAGGTCGACCGGCAGGCGCATCAGCGAGATGCCGCCGATGAGGATGATGACGGCCGAGATCATGAACATCGTGATCGGCCGGTGAATCGCAGTGCGGGGGATACTCATCTCAACCCTCGTCCTCAGGTCTTTCGTCCTTCGTGCTTCGTCCTTCGTCCTTCGTACCTACTGACGTCCTTGCGCCTGCGCGGGGCGGTTGGCCTGGCCGCGTTGGCCCGCGCCGCCGCTCGTGCCCGTGCCGGCGAGCACAATCGTGTCGCCATCGCGCAGCGCGCCGGCGCCGGTCGTCACCACTCGCGTTCCCTCGCGCAGGCCCGCCACGATCTCGACCTTGGCCTCGTCCTGCAGCCCGGTCTGAACGGCCGAGAACGTCGCCTTCTGACCCGACGCGACGAAGACGCCATCCTTGCCCTCGACCTGCACAAGCGCGTTGCGTGGAACGACGAGTGCGTTCTGCCGCGTATCGACCGTCAGGCGCACGCGGGCGTACATCCCGGCCTTGAGCCGGAACCCGTCGTTCGGAACCTCAATCTCCATGGAAGCCGTGCGCGTGGCTGCGTCGAAGACTGGAGCCACTCGAGCGACGCGTCCGCTGAACTGCTCGCCCGGATACGCGTCAACTTCCACGGAACCCGACGTGCCCTGTCGGACGCGCGAGAGGTCCTTCTCGACGAGGTTCGCGACCAGCCGCACCACGCTCAAATCGACGACAGAGACGACCGGGGCGTTTTGGGAGGCAAACCCGCCCGCATCGAGGTAGCGCTTGCCGACGAAGCCGTTCACCGGCGATCGAATCACAGTATTCGCGAGCGTGATCTTCAGTTCGTCGAGCCGCGCTTCGCTCTGCGCGAATTGCGCGCGCACGAGATCGAGCTGCGCGACGGCCGCCTGGTACTTCGAGTCGGCGTCGTCGAGCGATTGCTTGGGCAGCAACTGACGGTCGAACAGGCTGCGCGCGCGCTCGAGCGCAGTCTCGTTGAACTTGAGGTCGGCTTCGCGCTGCTTGATGCTGGCGCGCGCGACCGCGAACGATGCTTCCGCCTGCTTGACCTGCTCGTAGATCTCGCGATCCTCGATGACCGCAATCACCTGGCCGTTGGAGACGCGATCGCCGAGCTTGACGGTCACCTTCTCCAGCCGGCCGCTCACCTTGGGCACGACTTCGACGGTGGCGGCGCCAATCAGATTCCCAACAACCGTGATCTGCTCGGACACCGCCTCGCGGCGTGCGGGTGCCACTTCGACCGTCATCGGTGGCCGCGCGAACTGCCCCCCGCCTCCGCCTCCGGGTCCGCCCTGGCCGCCGCGGCCCTGCGCGCCGTCGCTGCGGGCCTCGGCCGAGCGATCGCCCTGGCGATTGACGACGATGAGGCCTGCCAGGCCCACGAGGGCCACGACGGCGATGATCACGGCCTTGCGCATGTTCGAATTCACGTCGCCCCTACTGCTGTCTGGCTGCGCCCGCGGCGCCGGTGCCGCCCGCCGCCGCCGCCGCGTTGGTGGTGCCGCCGGACGCCTGTGCGCCGGAGATGACGGAGATGCCCGCGCGCGAAAGCGCGGTCCGCTGGACGCGCTCGAAGTCGACCTTCGACTTCTCGTAGTCGAGGACTGCCCGAAGCGCGGTGATTTGCGCGTCGGCCAGGTCGCGCTGTGCCTGCACCACCAGGAAGTTCGTCGACATGCCGACCTCGAACTTGCTGTTCTCGGCCTCGAGCCGCTTTTGCGCGAGCTCGCGCGCCGCCGTGGCCGCCTCGACGCGCTTCAGGTTGCTCTGAACGTTGAGCCCAGTCGTCGTGACTTCGGTGGCGACCTGCAGCTCGAGCGCCTTGAGCTGCGCCTGAGTCTGCCGAATCTGGAGCCTCGCCCGGGCCACGCCCGCGTCTGCGGCACTCGTACCAATCGGGTAGCTCAGGTTCATCTGCAGCGCCCACGTCGGCGCATCGACATTGCCGAGCGTCCTCAGGGCGTCCGCATATCCGCCAGGAATGACGTTCGTCACGGCGCCGCCGAGGCCTCCGCGCTCGATGACCGTACCGCCCACGCCGGCGAGGCCGTAGGTGGCCTGCAGGTCGAGCGCCGGGAGCGTCTGGTTAACGAGATTCTTCAGCGTCAGGTCGTTGCTCTCGAGCGTCTTCTTCGCTTCGGCGATATCGGTCCGGCTCGCGACCGCGTTGCGAATGGCGCCCTGCAGGTCGATGGCTTCAGGAGCGAAGGACGGCCGATCGGTCGGATTGATGCGAGCGGACCAGAGCGGATCCTCCGTGCCCGAGACGATCAGCCGCTTGAGCGCGAGCTCCGCCGTCTGCCATGTCGCCTCGGCCAGCGTCAGCGTCTGGCGCCGCGTGGCCGCTTCCGCTTCGGACTGCACGACGTCGATCGGCGCCATGGTCCCGATCTCGACGCGCGCCTGGTTGTCGGCGATCAGCTTCTCCGCGAGCTCGAGCGAGCTCTGCGCCACCCGCACGGCTTCCTGCGCGTACACGAGGTCCCAGTACGCGTTCCGGACGTTTGCGAGCGTGTTATTGACCGTCGTCTCGACCTGGATCTCGGAGATGTCCTGGTTGATGGCCGTCACGCGGAGCTGCGTTCGTATCGTGTCCGTCTTGAACCCGCGGAGCAGCGGCTGCACGAAGACGGCGTTGAGATTGGTGTTGACCGCCGGATTTCTCGTCGCGAAGAGGTCGGTCTGCGCGACCCGGGTATTGCCGAAGGCCACGGAGTAGCTGCCCCCGCCCCATTGCAGGTTCTGCGCGATCCCTGCGTTGGCCGTCGTGGTCTCCGTGACCAGGACGTCGCCACCGGCCGTCTGGCTGCGACTGAACGTCGTCTGGTCGCGGTAGCCGACCTGCGACGTCAGCGCGGGCCGGTAGGTCGCGTACAAGGCGGCGAGCGAGAAATCGAACGTCTGCGGATTCAGCCGCTCGACGGCGATGTCCAGGTTCCGCTCCAGAGCGCGCGCCACGGCGTCGTCGATCCGCAGATCGAGCGCGGGGCCCTGCGCCTGGGCGAGGGCGTTGAACGCAATCGGCGGGACTTCCGCCGGCGTCTGGGCGGCTGCAGTCGCGGCCGCAGCGAACGTCAAGAGAAAAATGATCCCGGCTTTCATCGCTCCCGATTCTCCTTCTTGTCCTTGTCCCGGCGCCCGCGATCGAGCATCGCGCGGAGCTTGTCGTTCTGCTCGGCGGACAGCACGCGGTGCATGCGATACAGCATCAGCGTCCGGGCCTTGTTCAACTCGCTTCGCGTTGCCTCGACGCGGTCGACCTCCGTTGCGATCGTCGTGTCGTCAGCCGTGCGCTCCCGAATCATCTTCGAGAGGTTCTTCTCGAGGTCGTCGAGCTGATCCTTCAACTGCCGGAGGCGGGGAACGCTAGACTGGAAGATCTCCTCGACGTCGTGCTGCTGCTGCGGCGTCAGCGCCAGCTCGCCGCGGAAGCGCTCGTCCTGCCACCACTTGTGACGCCGACCGCCACTGTCCTGCCCATCCCGGTCGTGCTCGGTGACGGGCGGCGCCGGCCGGCCCCACGCCGTGGCGGTCGACGCGGCCGCCACAACCATGCCCGCCAGCAGCCAGCCGCGAACTCGCCTGGTCATCTTGCGACACTCCTTGTCAGCCACTCTGACTAATTACGACTCCCACGCAGACTTCGTTTACGGCTGGTTGAGGCTGAAGTTACTAGATGTCAATGCCTTACGGCAGGCCGCAACATGGCACCCGGCTTGCTGCCCACACGGCTGAGTGCAGCGGCGAGCCCTGGGTGCCGACTCCACTCGGACGGTTAGTGTCATGCGCTCGTTCGCCGGCCCTCGAATCGTCGGGGGAGTTCTCCTGGCGCTGGTCCTGTTCGGGCTTGCGGCTGCCGCTCAGACGCGGTCCGAGGACACCACGGTTGTTGCGGATCTGACCGCGGCCGACCACGAAGTCGCCGAAGGCTATTTCGCGCTCGGCCAGAAGGCGTCGCTCATCGCGCCGCCTGGAACCCCGCTGCACGACTGGCTCAACGAGAATCGCGGGCGCCGCGTGCGCGTCCACATCACGATCGTCGAAGAGCCCGTCACGGCGCGCCTCAAGAAGTAGCCGGCTCCGGAGCGTCTCCGGACGCCAACTCGCCGAGGCGCATGACCACCTCGCCGATGATGTTGTTCGGAGTCGACGCGCCCGCCGTCAGCCCGATCGTGATCGGGCCGGACTCCGGCAGCCAGCCGGGCGTCGAGACCTCCGGCACCTTTCCAGTCGACGGAGCTCCCACCGGACGATGCAGGATTTCACGGGCCGATACGAGACGTGATGTATCGGCGATGTGGTACGTCGCCACCCTGTCCCCGCAGATTCGCGCCAGATTGCAGGTGTTGCTGCTGTTGTAGCCCCCCACGACCATCATGAGGTCCAGGCGGTGTGCGTCGAGCAGCTCGATGACGGCGTCCTGCCGTTCCTGCGTTGCGCTGCAGATCGTGTCGAACGCGCGGAAATGGGCCGGGAGGTTCGTCTCGCCGTAGCGCTCGGCCATGGCGTCGCGGAACATCCGCTCGATCTCGAGCGACTCGGACATCAGCATCGTCGTCTGATTGGCGCAACCGACGCGCGCCAGATCGCGATCCGGGTCGAAACCTGGCGAGACAGCCTCCTTGAAGCGATCGAGAAACGCCGACTTGTCCCCGCCCTTTCGGATGTACTCGCACGCAATCGCCGCCTCGTCACCATCGAGCACGACAAGGTAGCGGCCGCCGGGAAACTTCATCGCCTGCGACGCCGTCGCCTGAGTCTCCTCGTGCTTCACCTTGCCGTGGATGATCGCGGTGAAGGTATCCTGCGCGTAGCGCGTGACGTTCTTCCAGACGTTCAGGACGGAGCCGCAGGTCGTATCCACGAGAGTGCAGCCCCGTGCTTCGAGGCGGAGCATGTCTCCGACGGTTACGCCGAACGCCGGCAGAATGACCACGTCCTCCTGTCCCAGACGATCGAAGTCTTCTGACGGGTCGGAGAGAAAACGAATACCGGCGGCGCGCAGCCGATCGTTGACGTGCGGGTTGTGGATGATCTCGCCCGTGAGAAACACGTTGCGGTCGGGGAACCGCCGGCGAGCCTGGTACGCGTAGTCGACGGCGCGGTCGACTCCGTAACAGAAGCCGAACTCGCGCGCGAGGTGCAGCGTGAGCCGGCCCGACTGGTGGCGGAAATCCGCGGCGCGAATGCGGTCGACGAGACCGCTGTGGTACTCGGCGGCCAGCTCCGCCGCTACCGCCTCCTTGAGATCCAGGCCTTTCCGGAAGATGAGCTGTGCCAAGCGGTTGGGGCTAGCGGGTGAAGGACGCCTCGCGGACGAGCGGCGTGAACGCGTCGATGGCGCGCAACTCGTCCACGCGCGGCTCGATCAGCGCCGCTTCGATCTCGCCGAGGAGACCCTCGTCGGTTGGGGACGCCGGACGGGCCGCGGCGCTCCGAACGGCGAGCCGATCGTCGCCGGCTCTGTCGAGCGCCGGGGCGGGCATGCCGCGCCGGGCGAAAGAGAAGTCGAGTGCGCGGCCTGCGAAGATGCCGGTCAGCAGCCCGGCCGCCGCGGCGGCCGCAATCCAGCGCCTTACGCCGCCGCGGACGACGGGCGTAGGCCGGGAAGAGCTTGGAAAGTGCAGAACCTTCGCCGGGCGTTCCGCATTCTCCAGCCGGTGGAGGATGTGCGCGTGCTGCGCGGCGAGCCGCTCGGGCGTGAAGTGCCCATCGGCTGCGTCCGACACGTCACGCGCGGCCAGCAGCACCGCCGCCAGCTCGTCGTACTCGCTGCGGCAGGCCTTGCAGCCCGCGAGATGCGGATGGACCGCCCCATCCGGCCACAGATCGACCAGCTCGCGCGCCGAAAGATGACTTGGGCTCATATTGCTTCAGCGTCCCGAGACGTTTCGCTCAGCAGCTTTCGCAGCCGCCGGAGAGCGCGGAACAGGTGCACGCGCACGGTCGATTCGTTCAAGCCCGTGATCTCGCCGACTTCTCGAGCCGAATGACCCTCGCACTGGCTGAGCACGAACACCGCTCGCTGCCGTTCGGGCAGCTTCGCGAGCGCGCGGGCCAGCGTCCGCCGGCGTTCGCCCGCCAGGAGCGCGGCCTCGGGCGACAATCCGCGCGACACCGGGACGGCCTTGGCTACGCCGTCTTCGAGCGGTACCATCCAGCGCTCCCGGCGTCCGCGCGCCTTGATCCGGTCGAGGCATCCATTGATCAGGATGCGCGTGAACCAGACCTCGAAAGGCAGCGCCTCGCGAAACGACGCGAGGTGCGAATAAGCCTTGACGAACGCGTCCTGAACCGCCTCGTCCGCTTCGGCCGCGTCGCGCAGGTAGTGAAACGCGATGCGCGACGCCCGGCGCTGATGACGCGCCACGAGTTCGCCAAACCGCTCGCGTGCCCCGGCATGATCGCCCGCCTGGCGCAGCGCCTTGACGGCGACGGCCGCGAGCGTGTCTGCCTCGCGGGCGGTAACGGCCGGAGCGGGACGAGCGGCGCCTGTCATGAGGATTACGCCCGCCGTACGATAGTCGTTTACCGTGAACGGGCAATCCTTATTATGGATCAGGAGCATGCCGAACCGCCGCGCGTTCCTCAGCCGTTCGGTCGCCGCCACCGCCGGAATGATGGTACCGACAGGCGTCGGCGCGCTCAGCCCGGGCACCGTCGCCCCTCGACAGGCTCGGGGCAAGCCGCGCGCGCACGAGTTCGTGTTTGCCCGGCTCCGGTACACGTCGGGCGATTGGGACTACAACCCGAAGGTCGCCGCGAACGTCCTCAACTCGCTCGTCGAATACACGACCATCCCGGTCTATCCCGAGGAGGTCGTGATCTCCGCCGACTCGGAGGAGCTCTTGTCGTTTCCGTTCCTGTTCATGACGGGTCACAAGCTGGTCAGGTTCAGCCGGCAGGAGCGGGAGCGCATCGCGCGTTTCGTCGAGCAGGGCGGCCTTCTGTTCTCCGACGACTGCAACCACGACATCGAAGGGCTCTACGCGAGATCCTTCGAAGAGGAGATGCGCACCATTTTCCCGGGCCCGCGAACGCTCGCGAAGCTCCCGGGATCGCATCCGATCTACGGCAGCTTCTTTCCGTTTCCCGAGGGGCCGCCGGCGACGTCGCACGAATTGAACGGGTGGGGTGACGAGATAGTTCACGACTACCTTCGCGGCGTCGAAGCCCCCGGCTCCGGACGCCTCGGCGTGCTTTACAGCAACAAGGACTACGGCTGCGAGTGGGACTACGACTGGCGAAACAAGCGCTTTCAGCGCGACGACAACACCAAGTTCGCCGTCAACATCGTCGTTTACGCCATGACGTGACGGAACGTTTGAACCCTGAAGGGCCCCGGCTCGTAGGGTTCCGCATGGACGTCATTCGACAGGATCTGCTGTCCGCCTGGCGCATGATGCGCAAGGACCGGGCGTACACCCTCGCCGTCATCCTGACGCTGGCCATCTGCCTCGGCGCCAACACCGCCATCTTCACCCTGGTCCAGTCCGTGCTGCTCCGTCCGCTCCCGTATCCCGAGACCGAGCGACTGGTCAATTCGTTCGACTCATTTCCGGGCGCCGGCGTCGAGCGCGCGGGGACTTCCGTTCCCAACTACTTCGATCGCAGGGCCATGAAGGGGGTGTTCGAGGAGGTCGCGCTGTACCAATTTGGCGGGTTTCGAGTTGGACAGGGTACCGCAGCGGAAGGCGTAGACGCGCTGAACGTCACGCCATCATTCTTCCAAGTCCTCGGCGTGAGCGCGACGGCGGGCCGGCTGTTCCGTGAAGAGGAGGGAACGCCGGGACGGAACAAGGTTGCGATCCTGAGCCACGTCTTTGCCGCGAGGCAGCCCGGCGGGGTCACGGGTATCGTCGGCCGGCAGCTTCGCCTGAACGATGAGCTCTACGACATCGTCGGCGTGCTGCCGGAGGGCTTCCATTTTCTCAACCCGGATATTCGTGTCTTCGTTCCGATCGCCTTCGGCCCGGAGGATCGCGCGGAGGATCGCCGCCACAGCCAGAACCACGAGCAGATTGCACGGCTCGCAAGAGGCGTGACGCTCGATCAGGCACAAGCGCAGGTCGACGCGTTGAACGCGCAAATCGTGGAGCGCTCGGGTCCTCTCAAGGCGGCGCTGATCCAGGCGGGGTATACGACCCGGATGGTCCCGCTCGAGGCCGATCTCGTGCGCGACGTGCGCGCTGCTTTGCTGCTTCTCTGGGGTGGCGTGCTCTTCGTCGTCCTGATAGCCGCCGTCAACATCACCAACCTGTCGCTCGTGCGCGCGAGCGGGCGCATGAAGGAACTGGCGACGCGCAGCGCCATCGGCGCCGGGCGCGGCCGGATCGCCCGGCAACTCGTCACCGAAGCGACGCTGCTGACCGTGGTCGGCGGCGTCCTGGGATTGCTCGTCGGGTTCTGGAGCCTTGACGCTCTCGAGTGGGTCGGGCTGTCCGATCTGCCCCGGGTGCACGAGGTCCGGATGGACAGCACCGTCTTCGGCTTTACGCTGGGCCTGGCGCTTCTCCTCGGCCTCATCGTTGGCGCCGCGCCCGCCGTGCATCTGATGCGCTCCAGCCTGAGCAGCATCCTGCGGGAGGAGGGTCGCAGCGGGACAGCCGGACGTGGCGCGCGATACGTCCGGCGAGCGCTCGTTGTCTCGCAGGTTGCGCTCGCGTTCGTGCTGCTCGTCGGCGGCGGCCTGCTTCTCGCCAGCTTCCAGCGGCTGCTTCGCGTCGATCCCGGATTTGTCGCCGAGCACCTATTCACGGGACGCGTGCGCCCGCTCGAGACGCGGTATCGCGACGACGCCGCGCTGCGCTCCTACGTGTCGCGAGCCCTCGAGCGCATTCGAGCGCTGCCGGGCGTCGAGACTGCCGGAGCGACGAGTTTTCTGCCATTCAGCTGGGACGGGAACAGCAGCGTCGTCATTCCTGAAGGCTACGTCGCGGCCCCCGGCGAGTCGGTGGTGTCGCCGAATCAACTTTACGTGACGCCCGGGTATCTCGAGGCGATGAAGGTGACGCTCAGGCGCGGGCGCCTGTTCACGGGTGCGGACGGTCCGGATGCCCCGAGAGTCGTCATCGTGGACGAGCAGCTCGCCAAGAGGTTCTGGCCCAACGCCGATCCGATTGGCCGGCGCATATATCTGCCGCAGCGACCCGAGGACGTCGTGAAGCCGGGGCCCGACGTGACGTGGCTTCGCGTCGTCGGCGTCGTTGCCAACGTGAAGCTGCGGGGCCTCGTCGAGGGAGAGCAGGCCCGCGTTGGCGCCTACTATCAGTCGTTCATGCAGAACCCCTCGAGAAACGTCGGCCTCGCTGTGAGAACCCGTGGAGAGCTGACGGCCGCGACGACTGCCGTGCAGCGCGTGCTGGCGGAGATCGATCCGGAAATGCAGGCCTTCGACGTCTTCTCCATGTCCGAGCGCGTGGAGAAGTCGCTCAATCCGCGGCGCGCGCCGATGCTGCTCTCGACCGCGTTCGGTCTGCTGGCGCTGTTGCTCGCGTCGATCGGCCTTTACGGGATCCTGGCCTACCAGGTGAGCCAGCGCGCGCGGGAGATCGGCATCAGGCTTGCCCTCGGAAGCGACGCGCGCGGCATCCTCCTGCTGGTGCTGAACGAAGGGTTGTCGCTCGTCGCCCTCGGCCTTGCCGGCGGCGCCGCTGGAGCGGTAGCGCTGCGCGGCGTCATTGCCTCGCAGTTGTACGGCGTCGGAGCGCTCGATCCCGCGGTGATGCTTGGGGCGGTGGCGGTCCTTGCGGTCGTGTCGCTCGTCGCGTGTCTGGGTCCTGCCCGGCGTGCCGCGCGAGTGAGCCCGCTCGTGGCGCTCTCGCAGCAGTAGGCGTCAAGTTCGCGCTCAACGCGACGAGCTGCGCGGGTAGACCCGCGCCTCCCACCGCGACGACCACGAACTGCGTCCCGCGGGAGAGGTAGGTCATCGGCGATCCGCTGGCGTTCGCCGGGAGGTCGACTTTCCAGAGCAGCTTTCCAGTCGCCTTGTCGTGTGCCTGCAGTACAGGCTCGACCGTCTCGAACTTGTGCTGGAGCGGCCGTCCCGTTCCGACGCGCTGACCTTCCCAACACGCGAAGAGGAGGGCTTTCGTGAGCAGAACGAACCCTCGCTGCGGCCACCCCAGTGGGCCTCGCGCCTTGATCGCGGGGTGATCGCGCGGACCGCTGCCGAGCGGGATCATCCACGCGTGCTCTCCACGATTGAGGTCGATCGCGGTTATGCGGCCGTATGGCGGCTTGAGCAGCGGCAGACCCCGAGGGCCGACCAGCGCATCGCCTCGTCCGACGTAACGAACGTCCGCGGTTTTCGGATTCGCCTTTTGGAGCGTGTAGAGGATCGGGTTCGTCACGGACGGCACATAGAGTGTTCGCGTCTCCGGGTCGAACGCCGCGCCAGCCCAGCTCGCACCGCCGACCCAGCCCGGCACCGAGACGGTGCCTCTCTCGGTCGGAGGCGTGAACAGCGGCCCATAGTCGTACTTCTTCAGGATTGCGAGCGCTTCCTTGCGCAGCTCCGGCGTGAAATCAATCAAGTCGTTGACGGTTATGCCTTGACGGTCGAACGGCCGCGGGCGAGTGGGGAAGGGCTGCGTGGGCGCTGCTCTCTCCCCCGGAATCGAGGAGCGCGGCACCGGACGCTCCACGATGGGCCAGACCGGAGCGCCGGTGACCCGGTCGAGGACGTACACGAAGCCCTGCTTCGATACCTGCGCGACAGCCTTGATGCGCTTGCCGGCCACCGTGATGTCGACCAGGTTGGGCGCCGCCGGCAGGTCGTAGTCCCACAGTCCGTGATGCACGAATTGAAAGTGCCAGATTCTCTTTCCCGTGGCTGCGTCGAGGCAGACGAGGCTGTCGGCGAACAGGTTGTTGCCGAGGCGATGACCGCCGTAGAAGTCGTTCGTCGGAGTTGAGAACGGGAGATACACGTATCCGAGCGTCTCGTCCACGCTCATGACCGCCCAGACATTCGTATTGCCGGAGTACTTCCAGGAATCGCCCTCCCACGTGTCGTTTCCGGGCGCGCCCGCCTGCGGGATCGATTGAAACGTCCAGATCTGCCGACCGGTTCGCACGTCGAATCCGCGCACGTCCCCCGGCGGCTGATCCTGGCGCGACGTGTTGTCGAACACGGATGACCCGACGATGACGACGTTCCGGTAGATCGCGGGGGGAGATGTGACGCCGTACAGCCGGCGATCGATCGGCTTGCGGAGGCCCTGTGTAAGGTCGACCCGACCGTTCCGCCCGAACGAGGCGACCGGCTTTCCAGTGCGCGCATCGAGCGCAAGCAAGTATGCGTCGGCGGTTGCAATTAGGATGCGGCGGTCCGAGCCATCCTCCCAGTACGCGACGCCTCGATGGATGAATCCGAAGTTCGTCGGCACAGGGCCCTTCCAGGTTTCGGGGTCGTGCACCCAGATGCTCTTCCCTGTGGTCGCATCGATCGCCGCCACCTGGTTGAGCGACGTGCTCACGTAGAGCACGTCGCGCACCATCACAGGGGTGACCTCGAAGCCGTGCGGCCAGAGGCGGCGGTGTTTCTGCATCAGCTCGTTGTCGGGCGAGCTCCAGCGCCAGGCGACTTTCAGCTTCCGGGCGGTGGCCGGGTTGATCTGATTCAGCGGGGAATACTTGGCGCCGGTCTGGGTACCGTTGTACGAACGCCACTCGCCGGGAGGGGCCGCGGGGCGCGGCTGCCCATGCCCGGACAGCGCGATCCAGAGGATCGCGCTGAACACGATAAGGATTGTCGTCGAGGAACGCCTGCGCACGTGGAGCGTCTATTGTCTCGTGCCGAACCCCTGTTTGGCGAACCGGTTGCGCACGGCCGTTCCCGGAAAATAAAAATCCAGGATCTCCTCCGGCGAGTCGCCGGCGTTCGCGCGCGCCAGCGCCCCGCGCTGGCACAGGCCGACGCCGTGGCCGAACCCGGTTCCGTCGAAGACGATCTCGTCTCCATGCTGACTGACGTCGAACCGGGAGCTCGGAAAGACGGACACGCCAAACGCGCGCGCCATCACCATTCGAAACTCCTCGCCGCGCACGATCGGCGAGCGTTCGCCCGTGATTAGTACGAGCGCCGCGCGTCCCGCGCCGTCACGCGAATGAACCTCCACGCGCACGAGGTTCGAGCCGGGGTTGGTTCTGCGGTCGCGAGCGAGCGCGTCGCGAAGCTTCGCGCGGTCGACGCCGAACCGCCATGTGCGGTGGGTGAGGCCCTGGGGCAGATCGTCGGGACCGCCCGCCAGATAGGGACTGTCGCGGCCGCCCCACACCTCGCCCGCGGCGCTTCGATGACCTCCACAGTCGGCGTGAAAGAGCGTGAGCGCGGGCCGCGAATCGAACTCGAGGACCTGACCGCGCGTCTCGTTCACCGCCATCGCGGCGATGTCGCGCCAGCGCGACCTGGACGCGCGCTCGAAGTCGACCAGTTGACAATGCGTCGTGGCGCAAACATCGAAGCCGTCCGCCGCATGACGTCTTCGGCTGGCGAGCGCGTAGGTCCGCGCGAGAATCGCCTGAACCTCGAAGGCGCGCAGCGCGCTCTCGGGATCGCTTCCACCAGGCGCCAGCTCGGCGAGTATCGAGCCGCGTACGTACTCCTCGAGGGCGAGCGTGACGATCTGCCCGCTCCCGAGCCGTACGGTGATAGTCGCGGCGTCATCGGACGGAGAAGAGGCAGGTGTCGTCTGAGGCCGGGCCTTCCCGCCGCAGGCCGCAGCGATGGCCGCGATCACGACGATAACCGCCCTCACGGTCCGGATTTTCATGGAACGCCCTTTCGAACTTTATCGAACCCTGTCCGACGCTCCAATAGTTTGCATTCGTAATGTCCTGAAGTACCATCCCGCAGGGGATCGCATGTCCACTCAGCAGCAGGAGTCGAGCCTCGAAGCGCATGGAATCGAGAATGTTGCGCGAGTCCATTGGAACCTGAGTGTTCCGGCTCTGTACGAGGAGGCCGTCCGGCGTCGCGAAGCCCTGATCGCCGAGGGAGGGCCGCTCGTGTGCCGCACCGGTCAGCACACGGGGCGGTCGCCCAACGACAAGTTCATCGTCCAGGAATCCTCGAGCGACCAGCATGTCTGGTGGGGCAAAGTGAACCGCCCGATCCAGGCGGCACACTTCGACGCGCTGCGGGAGCAGCTTCTCCGTTATCTCGAAGGCAAGGAGCTCTTCGTCCAGGACTGCTTCGCCGGCGCCGATCCCGAATATCGGCTGCCGATCCGGATCATCACCGAGCAGGCTTGGCACAGTCTCTTCGCCCGGCACATGTTCATTCGTGGCGAAAAGCACGAGCGCCTGCGCCATGCCGAGCCCGGCTTCACCGTCATCGACGCGCCCGGCTTCTATGCGTCTCCGGGCCGGCACGCCACGAACTCAGAGGTGTTCATCCTCGTGAATCTCGACCGGAAGCTGGTGCTCATCGGCGGCACGAGCTACGCGGGCGAGATCAAGAAGTCGATCTTCACTGTGATGAACTATCTCCTTCCCCGGCAGGACGTGATGTCGATGCACTGCTCGGCCAACGTCGGGCCGGCCGGCGACGTCGCGCTCTTCTTCGGGCTTTCGGGGACCGGCAAGACGACGCTGTCGAGCGATCCGGAGCGGCGACTGATCGGAGACGACGAGCACGGCTGGAGCGATCGGGGCGTGTTCAACCTGGAAGGTGGCTGCTACGCGAAGATGATCCGCCTGTCGGCCGAAGCGGAGCCGCAGATCTACTCGACCACTCAGCGCTTCGGCACGGTGCTCGAGAACGTCCGCATGGACGCCGGCTCGCGGCGGCTCGATCTCGACGACGATGCGCTGACCGAGAACACGCGCGGGGCGTACCCGCTCGATTTCATCGACAATGCCGAGCCGTCGGGCCAGGCCGGCCACCCGCGCAACATCATCATGCTGACGGCGGACGCGTTCGGCGTGCTGCCGCCGATCGCGCGACTGGCGCCCGCGGGCGCGATGTACCACTTCCTGTCCGGCTACACGGCCAAAGTGGCGGGCACCGAGAAGGGCGTGACCGAGCCGAAGGCGACGTTCAGCACCTGCTTCGGGGCTCCCTTCATGGTACTGCACCCCACGGTGTACGCGCGGTTCCTCGGCGATCGAATCGCCAGGCACGACGTGCGCGTATGGCTGGTCAACACCGGATGGACGGGCGGACCTCCCGGAGTCGGATCGCGGATGAAGATCGCTCATACGCGCGCGATGATCCGTGCGGCCGTCAGCGGTGGGCTCCACAGCGTCGGATACCGGCGCGACGCGATCTTCAATCTCGATGTTCCGGTCGCCTGCCCGGACGTCCCCGAACAGACGTTGACGCCGCGCAGCACGTGGAAGGACACGGCGGCGTACGACGCGCAGGCTTCCCGGCTTGCGAAGATGTTCGCGGACAACTTCAGGGCGTTCGAAGCTGAGGCGGCCGCGGAAGTGAAGGCGGCGGGACCGAAGGGATAGAATTCAGAATACAGAATACAGAATACAGAATGGTGGAATTCAGACTCTAATTCTAGATTCTGTATTCTAAATTCTATATTCTCGTCTCCGAGTGTCCTACGAGCCAGTCATCGGTCTCGAGATTCACGCGCAGCTGCTAACCGCCACAAAGATCTTCTGCGGGTGCCGGACGACCTTCGGCGATCCACCGAACACGAACGTCTGCCCGGTCTGCCTGGGGCTGCCGGGCGCGCTGCCGGTTCTGAACCACAAGGCGGTTGACTACGCGACACGCGCCGCGCTCGCGCTGAATTGCACGATCCAGCCGGTCTCGGTTTTCGCGAGGAAGAACTACTTCTATCCCGACCTCCCGAAGGGCTATCAGATCTCGCAGTACGAGCGTCCGCTCGCGACGGACGGGACGCTCGAGTACGTGTCCAGCGGCGTGGCAAAACGCGTCGGCATTGTCCGCGTGCATCTGGAAGAGGATGCCGGCAAGTCGCTGCACGATGGATTCCCCGACTCCGACCGGCGCACGTACGTCGATTTCAATCGGAGCGGTGTGCCGCTCATCGAGATCGTCACCCGTCCGGATCTACGGGCTGCGGCGGACGCGGCGGACTTCTTCGCGCGGCTGCGGGCGATCCTCCTCGAGCTCGGCGTCAACGACGGAAACATGGAGGAGGGGAGCCTCCGGTGCGACGCGAACGTGTCCGTGCGTCCCGCCGGCGCCGCGCGGCTCGGCGTGAAAACCGAGGTCAAGAACGTCAACTCGTTCCGCTATCTGCAGCGTGCGCTCGAGTTCGAGATCGACCGCCAGATTGCGGTCGTGTCCGGCGGAGGAGCCGTGACGCAGGAGACACGGCTGTGGGATTCGGCGGCTGGCCGGACCGTCGCAATGCGGAGCAAAGAAGAGGCTCACGACTATCGCTACTTCCCTGAGCCCGATCTGCCGCCGCTGGAGATCGGCGCCGAGGCGATCGAGTCCGCGCGCCGGGCGCTGCCGGAGCTCCCGGAAGCGCGAAAGATACGCCTGGCCGCCGCCTACGCGCTCGGAGATGCCGACGCCGCGTATCTCAGTCAGAGCGGAGCGATCGGCCGATACTTTGAGGAGACTGCCGCGGCAAGCGGCAACCCACGCCTCGCCGCCAACTGGATAATGGGCGACCTGGCACGCAAGCTCAAAGAGACGGGGGCGGGAATCGAGGACACCCACCTGTCGGCCCAGGCGCTCGCCGGCCTGCTCGCGCTCGTCGCCGAAGGACGGATCAGCGGCCCGACGGCCAAATCCGTGTTCGAAACGATGTACGATACGGGCCGTTCCGCCGAGGAGATCGTTCGAACCGAGGGCCTGGGCCGCATAGACGACGCGGCCGCGCTCGAAGCGCTCGCGCGGGACGTCGTCGCGAAGAATCCGTCGGCCGTCGAGCAGTACAGGGCCGGGCGGACGGCGACGTTCGGGTTCCTGGTCGGCCAGGTCATGAAGGCAACTAGCGGCAAGGCGAATCCGGCGCTGGTGAACGAGCTCCTCAAGAAACTCCTGGGATGATCGAAGCGCAGAGTCTA
Organism: Vicinamibacterales bacterium; assembly: GCA_036257535.1. Lineage (GTDB taxonomy): Bacteria > Acidobacteriota > Vicinamibacteria > Vicinamibacterales > 2-12-FULL-66-21 > DATAEE01. Next base: position 107,661 of record DATAFJ010000027.1, read on the forward strand.
TCCAAGGTCTACAGCCGGGGCGTGTATGCCCTGCGCGGCTTGTCGCTCCGCGTCGAGAAAGGGGAGTTCGTCTTCCTGACCGGGCCGAGCGGCGCCGGCAAGTCGACCTTCCTTCGTCTGCTCCTGCGCCAGGAGCTTCCATCCGGCGGTCAGCTCGTGGTGAACGGCCGCAATCTCGCCGGGCTCAAGCCGGCGGAGGTGCAGGCCTATCGCCGGTCGATCGGCTTCGTCTTCCAGGACTTCAAGCTGATTGAGACCAAGCCCGTGCTCGAGAATGTCGCCTTCGTGCCGCGCGTCCTCGGCGTGTCCGACTCCCAGCAGCGCCGCCGTGTGTTTCAGGTGCTGAAGTGGGTCGGCCTGCAGCACCGCATGAACGCGATGCCGCTCGAGCTCTCCGGGGGAGAGCAGCAGCGGATCGCGATCGCGCGCGCCCTCGTGAACGATCCGGTGCTGATCCTCGCTGATGAGCCCACGGGCAACCTCGACCCGGACCTGTCGCTCGAGATCATGAACCTCTTCCGTGAGATCAACGCGCGCGGGACCACGGTGCTCGTGGCGACGCACGACCGCGAGCTCATCCAGCGCGTCGGGCGCCGCGCGATCACGCTGGATCACGGGACGATCGTGGAGGTAACCGGGTGAAGCACGCTCTGCAATATTTCTTCTCCGAGGCGGCGGCGAGCCTCTGGCGAAGACGAACGGCGGCCGCGCTGGCGATCCTGACCATAGCAGCGGGCCTCTTCGTCCTCGGCGTGTTCCTGCTGCTGACGAGCAACGCCGGCCGGTTGATCAACCGGTGGACCGAAGCCGCCGAGCTGTCGATCTTCCTCCGCGACGACGTGACGAGCGAGCAGCTTGGCGTCGTCGAGGAGGTGATCGATCGGAGCGCCGTCGCGGCCAACCGCGAGTTCGTCTCGAAGGAGGAGGCGCGCCGGCGGTTCCGCCGGGATTTCAGGGACTTGGCGGTCGCGGCCGATTCGCTCGACACCAATCCTTTCCCGGCCTCGGTGGAGGTGCGGCTTCGCGGGGACGTGGCGGTCGGGCAGAGCGTGGACGAGCTGACCACCCGTCTCAGGTCGACCCCTGGCGTGGCGGACGTCCGGTTCGACCGGCGCTGGCTCGAGCGGCTGCTCGGCGCGATTACCGTGCTTCGCGGCGCGGGTCTCTTCGTGGTGATCGTGCTGGGTCTCGCGGCCGCCCTCACGGTCGCGAACGTCGTGCGCCTCGCCGCTCACGCTCGCCGTGACGAAATTGAAATCATGCAGCTCGTCGGCGCGCCCGCGGCCTACGTCCGGGGACCTTTCATTGCTGAAGGAGTGCTTCAGGGTGGGGCAGGGGCGCTCGCGGGTCTGCTGCTGTTGTGGATCGGTTTCGCCGTCGCGAATGCGAGGTACGGCCGGCTTGCGTCCGAGGCGCTCGGAGTCGAGTCGCTGACATTTTTGCCGGTCGGGCTGGCGCTCGCGATCCTCGGAGGCGGGATGCTGCTTGGCTGCCTCGGTGGATACATCGCTGCGCGTGGCGTTCGCACGTCGTAAGCCGTCGTAAGCCGTCGTAAGCCGTCGTAAGCATTGACACGCGCGTCGCGTCCCGTTTAGACTCGAATCACTCGCCCAGTGATGCCCGACTCAAGGGGTCGCATGCGCTTCGTCAGCGATCGGCATCCCGCCGCCGCGCTTCCGGTCAATCTCGCAGATTTCTACCGAGCAGAGTTCATCAAACACAAACAGTGCATCGAGCAGCAGCGCGCGTACTACTCCGAGCGCGCGATGCACGATGTGGAAGAGGCGTTGACGCGCGTGCTCGGGCAACTCGATCAGTTGTGCGCGCAGCGGAACGCTGACGAGATCGTCGGCCGCCTCCTCCGGACGTTCGACCGCGTCACCGGCCTGTCCTCGTACTCGGCCTGGTCGGAACAGCCAACCAAGCTTCACTGACAATCTCTTCGTTCACACGCTCCCGCACACGCCGAGATGATGCTCGTGCGATTGTGCGAGCCGCCATCGCAGCGGCCGATCCGGCGCGCCTCGTCGCTCGCGCGCTCGCCGGTCAGCCGTTCGAACTCGGGAGCCAAACGGCCGTAATCGCCGCGGGCAAAGCCGCGAACGGCATGCTCGCCGCGTTTGGGGCGGTGGCGGGGCGGCGCCTGCGGGGCGGCGTACTGGCGAGCGCCGACCGGCCCACTACGCTGCCACCCGGGGTCGACTGGGAGCGCGCCACGCATCCGATTCCGGGCGACGGAAGCGCGCGCGCCGCCGCACGCGCGCTCGAGGTGGCTGCCACGGCCCGCGCCGAAGGAGGAGACCTCGTCGTCCTGCTGTCGGGCGGAGCGTCTGCGATGCTCTGTCTTCCGGCGTCCGGCCTCTCGGTCGCCGATAAAGCGGAAACGACCCGCCTGATGCTCGCCGCCGCCTGCCCGATTCATGAGCTCAACACGGTTCGAAAGCACCTCTCCGCGATCAAGGGTGGTCGGCTGGCCGCGGCCGCGGGTCCGACGCTCACGCTGGCAATCTCCGACGTCGTCGGACCCGTGGAAGATGACCCGGCGGTCATCGGCTCGGGACCTTCGACGCCGGACGAAACGACGTATGCGGATGCAGTGCAGGTGCTGGAGCGGCACGAACTGATCGAACGGATCCCTGAAGCCGTTCGGCGGCATCTCGAGGCGGGAACGCGCGGCGAGATCGAAGAGACGATCAAGCCGGGCGACAAACGACTCCGCGGCGGGACCGCTCGGATCGTCGGCAGCCGCCGCGATGCGATGGAAGGCGCGCGGCACGAAGCGCGCGCGCGAGGCTATGAGGTGCTCGTCCTCGACGAGGCGATTATCGGAGAAGCGCGAGCGGCGGGCCCGGCGCTCGTCACACGGGCTCTCGCCGCGGCGGCGCGTCAACCCGTCTGCGTCATCGCGTCGGGCGAGACGACGGTGCATGTGAAGGGCCGGGGGCGCGGCAGTCGAAACCTCGAAGTCGTGCTCTCTGCCGTGCGCGGCCTCGCCGAGTCGACCGTCCCGCTTGCATTCGCGAGTGCAGGGACGGACGGCGTGGACGGACCGACGGATGCGGCCGGCGCTGTTGCCGACGGCGCGACGCTCGAGCGTTCGGCTCACCGAGGGCTTGGCGCGCCCGAGTGGGCGCTCGACGAGAACGACAGCTATACGTTCTTCGACGCGCTCGAAGATCTCTTCCGGATGGGGCCGACCGGCACCAACGTCGGCGACATTCACGTCGTCCTGGCGGGGTAGAAAAACCGCGACAGCCTTTGCGCCATAATGGCGGCATGCCGCGCCGCAAGCTGATCCTCTACACGATTCTGTCGATCGCCGCGGCGCTTGCCGCCGGCTGGCTGTGGGGGGCGTCGGGACGCTTCAGCGTCGCCGAACAGGCCCGCGCCGCCGAACAGCGAGCCGACCTCGCCGACGCGCACGGCCGTGTTCTCGCGGCCAGGGTTTCACTGTTCGAGTCGAACTTCGGCAACGCGGCGCGTGGACTCGAGGTCGCCAAGCGCCCGCTCGAGCGCGTCCGCGATCGGCATCGAGCGCGCGGCGAAGAGAAGGCCGCCGCTGCCGTCGACAAGGCGCTCGAGCGCATTGAAGCGGCGCGCCGCCTCGCGGCCGGGCTCGACTCGACAGCCAACGCGCGCGCGGCGGAGGCGGTCACGCTGATCGAGCAGCTCTCGAAGGCCCCTAGTTCTTGAGAACCGTCGCCTTCACTTCGACCGTGACGCTCCGGTCGCTGTTGGGGTCCGCCGACTTCGACACCATTAACGGCTGACCAGAGGGAATGACGCACTCGATCGTTTCGGAAACCATGTTCGACGGCATCGCTCCCGCGTCGGCCGCGGCGGGCCGGTACTCCAGCGTCAGGTTCAAACGAATCTGACCCTCGCGAAGAATCATTGGCCGCGCGTCGACGTTCAGGTTGACTTCCCGGAGCCCGTACTTTTCCGTCTGGACGCTGCCCGTGGTCCGGATTCGGCCGACGCTTCGATCGGCAGCCACGAGGTTCACGGTCTTGACTTCGGGCTGCCCGGCGCCGCGCTGGTCGCGAATCGTGAGCTCGATTCGAATGTTGATTGGCTGCCCGCCCGCGTCCCGCTCACGCTCTTTCTCCTGCGGCTGCACCCGCGTCTGCGCCGGTGGCGCTTGATTCGGCGGCTCCTGCGAATGGAGCGGGACGCCGGCCACGAGAGTGAACGCGACGCCAACGAGGGTACGACGCAGCATGATCGGAAGCCTCCTGTTCGTCAATGCGACAGCGGCAAAGGTTTGACATCCAGGCGCTCGAGGGCGATCGCCGCGATATCGTCGAGCGCAGTCACCGTCCGTCCACCGGAATCGAGCGGCGCTACCGCAAGCGCGTTCGGACCGGCCAATGCTGGCAGCGCAGCTATCGTCGACGCGGCGCCGCGCTCGGCACGCGGCGGTCGAATCTGTCTCGGTGCCGGCGTCGGTCGGACAGCTGCGACAGCTGGATGTTCTGGACGGACGATCCTGTCGGGCACAGCCCGCGGCGCCGCGTGCGATGTCTGCGTTGACGACGGCGGCATGCGACGCTGGGGTTCAACGAGCGAGCCGTACTGGAGATACGCCCCGATCATGAGCGCCGAGGCCGCCGCGAGCCAGGTCCACCTCGCGG
>DATAFJ010000028.1:0-22385 GCA_036257535.1 Vicinamibacterales bacterium
CGTTGCGCGTCACGAAGTTGATGCCGACGCCGCCGGTCTGCTGCGACGCATCCGCGCCGCCGGTCGTCACCTGCATTTCCTGCAGCATGTCGAAGTCGTAGTAGATCGGCGAGGCGCCGGTGGCCGACATGTCGGTGATGTCCACGCCGTCAATGGCCCACTTGTTGTTGCCGGTGGCAGAGCCGCGGGACACATAGTTGGACTGCTGGCCGGACTGCGTGCCACCGACGTTGACGCGATCGTTCGAGATCCCGGGAGTGCGCTCGAGCATGACCCAGGGATCGCGCGCCGACGGAATGCTCTGCAGCTTCTCGAGGTCGAACGTCGTCTGCTCGGTCGTGCTCCGGGTGTCTACGATCGGGCTCTCGCCCGTGACCGTGATCGTCTCCTGCACTTCGGTGATCGCGAGCTGCGCGTTGATCTGGGCGGTGAACCCGATCTCAACACGGACTCCCTCGCGCACGAGCGACTTGAAGCCCGGCATGTCGAACTTCACCGTGTAGGTGCCGATCGGGATGCGCGGGAACTGGTACGCGCCGTTCTCGCTCGTGATTGCAGTCTGAGGCTGCAAGAGAGCGGGACCAGTCAGCGTAACCGTCACGCCAGGTAGCACCGCGCCGGACGTGTCGGAGACGCGGCCGAAGATCTCGCCGGTCTGTTGTTGCGCCCACCCCGTCGCGGCAAACATCAATGCCACGACCGTCAGGAGGGCCGTAATTCGACCCTTCATGTACACATCCTCCTGGGACTAGGAAAAGACGCGAGGGTGTTCGGGCCGGAGGGACTCCGAGCCTCACACCCATCCTCCGTTCGTCACTTGAGCACGGCGCGTGCCACGCCCGGTCAGTGACCGCCGGCGGACATTCTACTGTATTTGCAACCAGTTAGAAGGGAGAGTCGCCCGATTCGACCCGTTTCCATCCAAGAGGCCGGATCCGCCATCCAGCTGCCCGTACTCCAATGGCGGTTCGTCCCAACCGCTTCAGCGAAGTCATTCGATTTCTGTCACGCGAATCACGCAACCGGCCCCTGCAAAGAGGCCGACCGTCACCGCCGAGAATGCGCCGGACTGCACGCTACGGCAATTGCCAGCCGATGCCGCCCAGCCACTCGGCGTCGTCGCCGAGAGATCTCCGGAGTCGCATCTCGCCGATCACGTAGAGCCGATCGTCGAGATGCACCTTGAGGCCGCCGCCGCCCGAAAGCTCGAACCGAACGGCTGTTCCGGATTCGCGAGTGTCGCGCCCGCCTGGAGCGACAGGCGAGGCGTGAGCGCTTTCGCGCGACGAATCGAAAGCGCCGTCGTGGCGCCCGTGCCCGAGAGATCGAAGTCCATCAGTCCCGCGACGATCTCGATTCCATTCCCCGACCGCGTGATGGCATCGTCGCGCAAGCTCTGCGCGCGCGAGTCTACCGCAATGGCCAGAACGACTGCCGCAGTCATTGACACCCCCATCACCCGCTGCTTCGTGGATCGCTCCTGTTCTGTGAGTCTTCGCTCGCGTCGCGAGCACGCGGCGCCAATGGATCAGAAGCGATGCCAGCTACGGCCATCGAAATTTTGTCGCGTATGGCCGCGTGTGGTGTCGAGTGAAGTGACGAATCGTCTACGCGCAGAGGACAGGGCAAGCGCGTCGAAAGGACAGCCCTACAAAAAAAGGGGATGGGGCGCGATGCCCCATCCCCAGCATTCCCGATCCCCGGAGCCGCGGAAACCGCGGAATCCGTGAAATTCGTGGTTAGAAGTTCAGTCGCACGCCGAACCGCACGATGCGCGGGCTGAGCACCTGCTGCGGCTGCTGGAACGCGGCCGAACCGGCGTTGCGGTTGCGCACCAGGATCGGATTCGCGTTCATGACGTTAAACAGATCCGCGATGAGCTCGATATTGGCCCGATCCCAGCGGAACGACTTCGCCGCGCGCAGATCGAGGTTCCAGAGATTGTCGAGCCGCTCAGTGTCCAGCTCCGGCGAGACGAGGACCCGCTGATTCGTGCCGTCGCGTCCGAGCGTCGCGAGCCGGTAGACCGGGAACGGATAGCCCTGTCGGCCGAAGAGCGACGCGCCCAGGTCGATGCCGCCCGGCGCCTGGTAGACGCCGTTCGCGCTGAACTGCCACTTGCCGTGGATGAAGATGTCGCCGGCGCCGCTGCCCGCGCTGCGGACCACGAAGGCTCCGCCGTCGACGAGAGGCTCGGTGTCGAGCCGCGTCGGGTTGCCGAGATTGTCGCGCCGCGGGTTCTGGTCGTAGTACTCGTTGGCGCTGATGAACGCCGCGCCGATGCGCGCCATCCATCGATCGGACATCCGCTTGACGAGCCCAAGCTCCAGCCCGCTGTACTGGCTGTGATAGCCGTCCCAGTTCGTGAGGAAACGGCCATTGCCGCCAGCGGTCACGAGCGCGGGATCGGGCACGAACGTCTGCACGCTGTACGGCGAGCCGTCCGGCAGCGTCCCGGTGAGCAGCGGTCCTGGTAGATAGTCGTCGCCGTCCACTCCGATCCACGGCGTGAACGTCGTGCTGCCCGCATACCTGGACGTGCGCGTGAAGCTGTAGTTCGCCTGCACCGCGAGGTTCTCCATCAGCTCGCGATCGATCCCCGCGACGACCGACGTCGTCACCGGGGCGTCGAGGTCGGGATCGATCTGATTGGCAGAGGTCACCGCCGTCGGATTCGCCGGATTGAAGCCGCCGCCCGGTCCAATGAACTGGTCCAGCTGCACTTCGTTGCCCTGGGCGAGCTGATCGGTGTTGAGGTCGACCCAGCGATACTCGGCATAGCCGGCGGTGGACGTCGGGTTCATGTAGCCCACCGTGGCCGTGTCGAGCTGCCCGGCGTATCGGCCGATGCTGGCACGGAGGATCGTCTTCCGCGCCTCGTCGAGTGCGTAGGTCACGCCCGCTCGCGGCGAGAAGTCGCTCCATGTGAACGGCGAGTCATATCCGGCGAAGTTGATGCCCGGCACCAGCTCGGGGAAGGCTCCGTTACTGCGCGTCTGGCTCGGGAGCGCTTTTCCCCCCTGGCGGTCGTACCGCAGGCCGAGATCGATCGTCCAGCGGTTCTTCGTGATCGTGTCCCCGACGTAGAAGTTCAGGTACTCGGTCCGGTTCGAGCCGGCGCCCTCGCGATAGACCCTCGCGACCCGGTCGGTCAGCGAGTTGTCGAACGCCAGGATCATGTTGCCCGGCCAGATCGCCTGGCTGAAGGCGTCGGTCCGCCGCCACCCGAAGCCGAACTTCAGGTCGCCCAACTTGCTGAAGTAGCTCGTGTCGACGTTTACGGAATGCTGCGGGCGCAGGAAGAGCTGCTGCTGGTAGCTGCCGAACGACACGCCGAGACGCTGGCTCAGGCCTGCCTCTTGATCGAGCCCGCCCGCCGGTACGAGGCCGAACCCGGTGTTGTAATAGGCGTACTTGCCCGTGAGATAGAAACTCGAGGAGAAGACACGGCTGTCTTCGATCTTCAGGAGCCCGTGCGGTCTGCCGTCCTCGTACGCGCCGCCCTGATCCCACGTGCTCGGTCCCTGATGCGTAATGCCAGCCACGCCGGGCGAGCGTCCGAACTTCTCCTTCGAGCCGAGGAACCACAGGACCGACACCATGTCCTTCGACGTCGCCTGCACGTTGCCCTTGATGTTCCAGGTGTCGAGGATTGTCCGATCGATCAGGTTGCCGGCCGAGCGCACGAGGCGGATGTCCTGCGACGAGTAGGAGCCGTAGATCCACGCGCGCTCCTTCACGATCGGTCCGCCCAGCTCGATGCCCCAGTCCGAGATCTGATCGTTGTGGTCGGACGAATCGGGCGTCACGCCGAGCGCCGCCATCTCGTCCGGGACGTTCGACCCTTCGAGCGAGTCGTTCGTGAAGTACCCGCGTGCCATCCCCTTCAGCTGGTTCGTTCCGCGCTTGACGACGAAGTTGAGGCCGACGCCGCCGGTCTGCTGGCGAACGTCCTGGCCGCTCGTCGAAACCTGGATCTCTTCGAAGTTGTCGTAGTTGAAGTACGTCGGCGATGCGCCGATCGCCGCCATGTCGGTGATCACGACGCCGTCCATCGTCCACACCGCGTCGGCCGGGCGCGTGCCCTTCGACTGGAAGTTGGACTGCTGGCCGGTCTCGTTGCCGGCGATGTTCACGCGGTCGACCATGACGCCCGGCACCGTGCGCAGGAGCGCCCACGGATCGCGCGAGGTCGGCACCTTGTCGAGCTCTGCCTGCGTGAAGTTGGTCGCGGTGCCGGTGGCCTTCGTGTCGACGATCGGCGAATCGCCGGTGACCGTGATCGTTTCCTGCACCGTCGCCACCCTGAGGTTGATCGGCAGGTCGACGTTCTGGCCGACCACGACGACGACCCCTTCACGAACGACGGTCGAGAAGCCGGTGAGCTCCGCCGTCAACCGGTACGCTCCCGGCGGCAGATTCAGGAAGCGGTACTTCCCGTCGGCTTCAGTCGTAAACGTTGCGGTGCGATCGTTGCCGACGATCGTCACGGTGACGCCCGGAAGGACGCCGCCCTGCTCGTCGGAGACGGTGCCCGCCACGGTGCCGGTCGCCTGCGCGAACGCGCTCGTCGCGACCGCGAGGCACAGCGCTAGTGTGCACAAGAGTCTCTGCATTGTGTCTCCTTGTTATCCCCACCCACACAGCCGCGCAGGCGGTCCTGTGCCCGCGCAGGCCGAGCTTCACAAAGCACCGCGTGTGCCACGCACGGCCCGATTTTTCCTAGGTTTTTCGAGGTTCGCCGGGCCGGTTCTTCAAGCCGTTGAATCGGCGTTGGCGCGAACGAGCAGCTCGTTCGCAGACCGGATTCGCACGCTGTGACGACGGCTGTGATGAGTGACGAGGGAGGGACGAATGATGACCGCGAGAGAACAGCGACCGGATACGGACGCGGCCTTAGACGATGATTTGCGCGCGATGGTTCACTTCTCTTCCCATCATCCGTCCGATCGTCCGCCTGCGGTCAGATCCGGAATCGTGAAGTGAGAAGTTCTGAGTTTTGAGTTATGAGTTGTGGGTTCTGAGCTCGGAACTCAGATCTGAGACTCGTACCTCAGAGCTGTAACCTCGCAACTCGTAGCTCATAGCTCACAGCTCAGAGCTCACAGCTCAGCGCTCACAGTTAGTTGAAACTCGCGACCCGCCGGCGCAGGTTCTTCACGTGCTCCCAGATCTGCTCGTACTCCTGCTTGGCTTCCTCGTCCGCTTCGGTCTTCGGAGTGAGGCGGAGGTAGGTCTCGAGATCGCGAAGCGCGGCGGAGAAGTCGTCCATGTGATAGGCGAGCAGGCCGCGGTCGCGCAGCTCGTCGAGCGCCGACGGGTCGAGCATGACGAGCAGGTCCGCGACGATGCGCGCCTGCGGCATCGAACGGAGGCGCACGTAGCTGCGCTTCAGGTTCACGAGCATGCGCGTGATGATCTGACGGCGCGTCGCGGGGTACAGCAGCGACCTGTCGAATGCGGCGTCGTCGCCGAGATGTTCGCGGAGCAGCACGCGGCAGTCGTGCTCGGCGACGAGCGCGCCCGAGTGAAACGGATCGATGATGATCTCGTCGGACGCGCGCACGAGGAAGTGTCCGGGAAAGTTCACGCCTTCCACGGGCACATCAGCGCGCCGCGCAACCTCGATGTAGACGAGCGCGAGCGTGATCGGAATGCCGGTGCGGCGGTCGAGGACTTCGTTCAGGAAGCTGTTGCGGGGATCGTCGTAGTGCTCGCGGTTGCCGCTGAAGCCCTGCTCGTCGTAGAGGAAGCGGCTCACCGCCGCGACCCGCGATTCGAGCGTCGCGCGCGGTCCGCCGCGCGAGACGCGGCGCGCCGCTTCGCGGCCGAGCGCTTCGATGCGCTCCAGGTACGGCCCCGCCTCCAGCCGCGGATACTCCAGCCGCGCGATCGCCATCGCGGCGGGAGCGAGGGCGTCGCCCGGCGTGTTCAGGGCGCGGTCGAGATCCGCAGCGACCGACACGATGTGATTCTATCGCAGTAGGTGCCTACAAGAGTTCTTCGAGCAGCGCGAGCGTGATCTCGTCGAGCGTCGTTACGACGAGATCGGCGTGCGGCTGCAGCTCGTGCGCGGGGTACGAGTGCGTGACGCCGACCGCTTTGAGCCCTGCGCCCTTCGCCGATTCGAGACCCCAGCGCGAGTCTTCAATCGCCGCCGAGCAGGACGGATCCACGCCGAGCAGCTCGGCCGCGCGGATGTACGGGTCGGGCGCCGGCTTGCCCTGCGGCGTCGAGCCCGCCGCAACAACCACCAGAAATGCGGATGACAGACCGGCGTGAGTGAGCGTGCGCTCGATCTCCTCCCGGCGCGCACCCGATGCAATCGCGAGCGGCACCGCGGCGCCGAGCCGCCTGACGAGCTCGACCGCCCCGGGAAAGATCGGATCTCCTTCCGCCTGCAGCGCCGCGAATTTCGCCGCCTTGTCGGACAGGATCCCCTTCCGCTTCGCCGCGTCGAGCGAGATGTTGCGAGAACGCGCCAGCACCTCGAGGCTCGCCTCGTCGTCGTACCCGAGCAGCGTCGAGTAGTACTCCCGGGCGCCGAGCGTGATGCCGCGCGCAGCCAGCGCCGCCTGCAGCGCCCTGAGGTGCAGAGGCTCGCTGTCCGCGAGGACACCGTCAAAGTCGAAGATGACGCCCTGGAGCTTCATTGCCCAGCGGCCGCGAAGTTTTTTTCGCCCGCGCGAACCGCCACATTCAATCGATTCTCTTTCGGCGGAAAGGGACAGTCGTACGTTTCGTTGTACGCGCAGTACGGGTTGTACGCTTTGTTGAAGTCGAGATCGTAGAGGCCCGTGGGTGTCGCGTCGAGGTCGAGGTACCGGCCGGCCGGGTATGATTCAGTTCCGCTCGTCAGGTCCGAGAACGGAACGAACAGGCGGCGGGAGGAGCGGCCGGATTCTGAATCCTCGAGAAACGCAACGAGCGAGAGCGGCTGACCCTTCAGGTTGAATTCCAGCGAGCCGACCCGCCGCATCTGGCGCACCTTGCCCGTCGAAGTGGGCATGGCCGAGACGACCTGTTCGTTCTCGGCGGCCACGCGAAGCGCGGCCGCGATACGGTAGGACTCGTCCGGCGCGAAGTACTCGAGACTCTTGAAGGCCGCGCGCTGCTCGGGCTTGAGCGGCGACTCGCGGTCTTCCCTGAACGCTCGATCCTTCTCAGTGCGCGCCGACAGGATTGTCTGGCTGTAGTCCGGTTCCACTTGCCGCGAACAGCCGAGGACGAAGAATGCAGAATACAGGAGGCAGAATACAGAACCGAGGACGCAGACATGCCGCTTTCTGCGTTCCGCATTCTGCATTCTGCATTCTGTATTCTGTATTCTGGCTTTAGAACGGATACCCATTCCTCATCAGAACCGCGTCCGACAGCCGGCGCCGCAATGACACCGTGTTGACGGGGCTCACTTTCAACACGCGTTTGAGGGCCGCCAGCAGCGTTCGCAGCGTATCTCCTTCGGTCGTCGCCGCCAGGGCCTGGCGCGCGGCAGTTTCTACGCGAAGCGCGGCGTCGTTGACGATCACACGAGCCGCATCGACATGCAGCGATCCGTTGGAGGAATCGCCCGGCGCGCCGGCGCGAGCTCGCGCCGCGCGCAGGACCGCGCTTTCCGCCGCGTAGACATCTATCAGGATATCCGCGTTCCAGCTCAGGATCTCCTGCTCGTCCGCGACCTTTTCGCCGTAGCTCTGCATTGCGGTGCCGAGCGCCATCAGCGCGACCTTCTTCATCGCCGCAACCGCGCCGCGCGCGGGGTCGAGCTCGCCGTCGCCGACACTGCCACCCAGGGCGGGTGACATCAGCTCCTCCTGGAGCTTCAACGCCGCCGGGATGAGCGGCAACCCGCCCTTGAGCGCGCGCCGCATCAGCATGCCGGGGATGAGCAGCCTGTTGATCTCGTTCGTTCCCTCGAAGATTCGATTGACCCGCGCGTCGCGGTAATGCCGCTCGGCGGGGTAGTCGCGCACGAAGCCGTTGCCGCCATGGATCTGCACGTTTTCGTCGAGGACGAAATCGAGCATCTCGCTGCTCGCGACTTTCAGGATCGACGATTCGATCGCGAACTCTTCGAGGGCCGCGAGCACGCGCTCGTGATGGTGGGGCATGGCTGCACTGCCGCTATCGATCATCATGTCGATCAAGCCGGCCGTCCGGTACAACATGCTCTCGACCGCGTACTCGCGCGCCACCATCTCGCCGAGCTTGTGCCTGATCGCGCCGAAGCTCGCGATCGGCTGCCCGAACTGCCGTCGCTGAGCGGCGTAGCGCGCAGCCTCGCCGACGACCGCCTGCGCGCCGCCGCTGCACATTGCGCCGAGCTTGAAGCGTCCGTAGTTGAGGATGTTGAATGCGACCTTGTGTCCCTTGCCGATCTCGCCGAGCAGATTCTCGGCCGGGACGCGCGCGTCCTGAAGAAGCAGCGGCGTCGTCGACGAACCGTGCAGGCCCATCTTGTGCTCTTCCTTGCCGCTCGACACGCCGGGGAACGCGCGTTCGACAAGAAAGGCGCTGAAGCGCTCGTCCTGTCCGTCGATGACCTTCGCAAAGACGATGAACAGGTCGGCAAAGCCGCCGTTCGTGATCCACATCTTCTCGCCGTCGAGGACGAAGCTGCCGTCCGGCTGCCGCAGGGCGCGCGCTTTCGCGCCGAGCGCGTCCGATCCGGAACCGGACTCCGAAAGCGCGTAAGCGCCCACGATCTCGCCGCTGACGAGACGCGGCAAGTACCTCTTCTTCTGTTCGTCCGTCCCGAAGCAGACGATTGGCGTGATGGCCAGGCCGGTCTGCGCGCCGAAGGTCGCCGCAAACGACGCGGACTTCCCAATGCGCTCGCCGACGACGACGGAGCTGACTTTGTCGAGACCGACTCCACCGAATTCCTCCGGCACATCGGTCCCGAGCAGGCCGAGCTCGCCGCAACGCGACACGAGCGATCGCGCGAGCGTCCACTCCTTCTGTTCGAGCCGCTCGAGCGCCGGATAGACTTCCGCCGCCACGAACTCCTCGGCCGTGCGGCCGATGAGGCGATGTTCGTCGGTCAGTTGTTCGGGTGTGAACGACTCCTGGCTTTCCTCGAGCAGCCAGCCGCCGCCCTTCAGTGCCTTTTCAGCAACAGAACTCATGTAGTCCTCTTCTTCAGTAGCGCTGGGGCCCCACCCCCAGCGCCTGCCACGCCTCGCCTACACTCGGCGCGCTGCTTCGCATCACCTACGCCCGCTCGAAGATCCCCGCGGCGCCCATGCCGCCGCCGACGCACATCGTGACGAGTCCGTACCGTACCTTGCGGCGCCTCATCTCGTGCAGAAGCGTTGCCGTCAGCTTGGCACCCGTGCAACCGAGCGGGTGGCCGAGCGCTATGGCGCCGCCGTTGACGTTCAGGCGCTCCGGATCGATGTCGAGCTCTCGGAGGCACGCGATCACCTGCGCCGCGAATGCCTCGTTCAGCTCGACGAGGCCGATGTCTTCGAGCTTCAGCCCCGCGAGCTTCAGGACCTTGCGGACCGCCGGCACGGGCCCGATTCCGAAGCGCTCCGGCTCGACGCCCGCGGTCGCGAACGCGACGAACCTTCCGAGCAGCTGGAGGCCGAGCGCTTTCGCGCGTGAGCCGGACATCACTATCGCGGCTGCTGCGCCGTCGCTCGTCTGCGACGAGTTGCCCGCCGTGACGCTCCCTGCGACGTGGAACGCCGGCTTCAGCTTCGCCAGCGCATCCATCGAGGTGTCGCGGCGCGGCCCTTCGTCGATGTCGAAGATTAATGGGGCACCATTGATCTTCAGCGGCACGATCTCCTCTTTGAACTTCCCGGAATCAATCGCCGCTACCGCGCGCTGATGGCTGCGGAGCGAGAACCGGTCCTGCTCCTCGCGCGTCACCGATGCCTCGCGCGCGTGATTCTCGGCAACGAGCCCGGTCGTCAGGTAGACGTCCGGGTAGTCGTCCACGAGCTTCGGATTCGGGGCGATCTTGTGACCGCCCATCGGCACGAGGCTCATCGACTCGGTGCCGCCGGCGACGATCGCGGTCGCGCCGCCGCTCCTGATGCGCTCCGCCGCGAACGCGATCGCCTGCAGCCCCGACGAGCAGAAGCGGTTGATCGTCACGGCGGACGCCTCGATTGGTATGCCCGCGCGGAGGCTCGCAATCCGCGCCACGTTCATGCCTTGCTCCGCCTCGGGCATCGCGCAACCGAGGATCACGTCATCGATGTCTCGAGGCTCCAGCCCCGGCGCCCGTTTGAGCGCCTCCGCGATGACGGCCGCACCCATCTCGTCCGGCCGCGTCGCGTTCAGCGTCCCTTTCGGCGCCTTTCCCACCGCCGTTCTCACTGCGCTGACGATGACTGCATCTTCCATTTGTTCGCCTTGCCCAAAGCAGCCCTAAAAGGCTGCGCTACACGTTGTAGTCTCCCAACAAGTCCTCGACCGCGTCTCCCACTTCCGCCGTCTTTCCATCAAACAGATGATCCGCGGCGTCGATGACGACGAGCTCCTTCGGTTCCGGGAGCTTTGCGTAGAACCTGTACATCGCGTCGAGCCGCGCGATCTCGTCCCGCTCGCCTTGAATGAAGAACTTCGGCTTGGTGCTCGTCGCGACACGCGAGAAGTCGTAGCCGCGTCCTTCGAGTGGCGGCGCAACCGCGAGCAGCAATGCGACACGGGGATCGGCCGCGCCGACGTTGAGTGCGATCCAGCCACCGAACGAGAATCCCGCGGCCCAGAGCGGAATACCGGGATAATGCTCGGCCATGTAGTCGAGCGCCGCTGCGAAGTCCTCCTGCTCGCCGCGCCCTTCGTCGAACGTTCCGGCGCTCAGGCCGACGCCGCGGAAGTTGAAGCGCAGCGCGGCGCACCCGATCCGGCCCAGGGCCTTCGACGCCTGATACACGACCTTCGTGTGCATCGTCCCTCCATGCGTCGGGAGCGGGTGCGCGAAGACGGCGGCTGCGCGCGGCGCGGCCGCCGGTTCCTCGAGCAGCGCTTCAAGCGGTCCGGCGGGACCTGTCAGCGTGAGCGCAGGCATGCGCGAAATCTCCGACAATCTCCGCGAACCGTTCCGGCCGCGTCATGACTCCGATGTGTCCGGTGCGCTCGAACAGCACGTGGCGCGCTCCACGTATGGCGCTCACGTACTCGCGGCTGCCGTCGACGGCCACGACGCGATCGAGCGCAGGGTCCCCGGTGACGACGAGTGTCGGCGCCTCGACACGAGCGCAATCCGTTCTGCATTCGACCTCCATCAGCATCCGGACGCGGCCTGCCATTCGCGTGGGCGCCAGTGGTGCGGCGGCCACGCGGCCCGTCTGAAGGATCGAGAACGATGCAGCACCCACAATGTTGGGAAATGCCGCCAGTACCTCCGGTGCCAGACGCAGTGGAGACGACGCCACGAACCACGGCGCGAGCGCTCGAGGCCACCGGACGTGCCGCAGGACGCGCGCGTTTGCTGTCCAGCCCGGCCCGGGCGTCGAGACGAGTGCAAGGCCTGCCGTGCGATGCGGACGCGTCGCCGCAAACCGCAGCGCGATGAGTCCGCCAAACGAGACGCCGCACACGACCGCCCGCTCGAGTCCGGCGCGGTCGAGAACCGCCTCGAGCTGTCTGGTCAGGGTGTCCAAGTTTGTCGACGCGTCGTGCGGCCAGTTCGATCCCGGCTCACCCGCGAGGGAATACGCGACGGTGCGGCACCGCCGCGCCAACGCGTCAACGGCAGGCGCCATCCACTCCCAACGGCCCTGCAGGCCGGGAATCAGGACGACCGGAAGACCAGAGCCTCGATCAATGCTCAATGCCGTATGCCCAATGTCCAATCCAACTGTCCATGCCCAGGCCCTGAGCCCCAAGCCCCGGGCCCTGCTAGTTTCTCAGTGGCTTCCCCGTCTTCAGCGTGTGCGCAATCCGTTCCTGCGTTTTGCGCTCGCCGCAGAGGCTCAGGAACGCCTCACGCTCGAGGTCGAGCAGCTGCTGCTCGCTGAGCGTTCCTGGACGCGGCAGATCTCCGCCCGCCAGAATCCACGCAAGCTTGCCGCCAATGAGTTTGTCGTGTTCGCTGATCCGGCCGGCACGCCAGGCCAGGTGCACGCCGAGCTTGAGCGTCGCGAGCATGCCTTCGCCGCCAGCGGGAATCGCCGCGCGCGGCTGAGGCGGCTGATAGCCCGTGGCGGCGAGCGACAGCGCCAGTGATTTCGCGTCGGTGATCAGCCGGTCGCGGTTCATCGTGATGCCGTCCGCGTCACGCAGATATCCATGGCGTTTCGCATCCGGTCCGCTCGTGGAGACCTTTGCCAAGCCGATTGTTTCGAAAACGCCCTGAACGGCTTCGTCCGTGGAGGCCGCCCGCGCGAGCATTTCTTTCGTTCCGCCGCCGGCGGGAATCAGGCCGACGCCGACCTCCACCAGGCCGATGTAGCTCTCGGCCGCCGCCTGGACGCGGGCGCCGTGCAGCGCAATCTCGCAGCCGCCGCCAAGCGTCAGGCCCGCCGGGCACACGACGACGGGGACGTCCGCGAGCTTCAGCGCCATCGTGGCCTTCTGAAACGCCCGCACCATCAGATCGATCTCGTCCCAGTTGCCTTCCTGCGCTTCGAGCAGGAGGAGCAGGAGGTTGGCACCGGCGGAGAAATTCGGGGCGTCGTTGCCGACGACGAGGGCGGCGAAGTTCTTCGACGCTTCCTTCACGCCGGCATGGAGCATCTCGATCGTGTCGCCGCCGATGGCGTTCATCTTCGAGTGGAACTCGACGCAGAGCACGCCGTCGCCGAGATCGCGCAGGCTCGCGCCTGCGTTCTTCTTCACGATCGTGGCGTCCTTGACCCGCCTGCATTTTTCAATGCGCGTGGGGCCCCACCCCCACGCGCTCTCGCTCGCGGGCCCGGCTTCGCCGGGCTTCCCTCCGGCCGCTCGCTCGGGCCGCAGGCGCTGCTCCATACCAAGGGCCCGAATGGTTTCGAATGGCCCGAGCTCCCAGCCGAAGCCCCAGCGCATCGCGCGATCGATGTCTTCTTCGGAGTGAGCGATGTGCGGCGCGACGCGGGCGACGTATTCGAGGGTGGGACCGAGCGTGCGACGGAGGAAGTCCCCGACGCGATCCTTGCCGTGATACAGCGCGCGAATTCGTTCGGCCGGATCGGCAGTATTCTTCGCCGCGTCGAGCGCGGGGAGCCTGGTGGACTGCTTCGGGCGGTATTCCAGCGTGCCGGGATCGAGCGTGAGAATCTCCGACGCCCCATCCGCCTGCTTCACCCGCTTGTAAAAGCCGCGTCCCGCCTTGTCGCCGATCTGACCGCGCGCGATGAGCTGCTCGACGAACGCAGGCAGGCGGAACGCGGATGGATCCGGCAGCGCGTCCGACTGCCGGGCCGCCGCGAGATTCTTCGCCACGTGTCCGAGCACGTCGATGCCAGCGATATCCATCGTCCGGAACGTCGCGCTTTTGGGACGGCCGAGCGCAGGCCCCGTGATCGCGTCGATCTCCTCGATAGAGAACCCCGCCTCGAGCGCTTCGAAGACGCGCGCGACGCCGTAGAGGCCGATGTGATTGGCGATGAAGTTCGGCGTGTCCTTCGCGATGACGACGCCCTTCCCCAGCCGCCGATCCGCGAACCTCGCGATCGTGTCGACAACCTCGGGGTCCGTGTCAGGCGTGGGAATCAGCTCGAGCAGCCGGAGGTACCGCGGCGGGTTGAAGAAGTGCGTCCCCAGAAATCGCTTCCGGAAGCCGTCGCTCATTCCCTCCGCGATCGCCGAAACGGGAATGCCGGACGTGTTCGTGCTGACGATGGCGTCGGGCCGGCGGCAGGCCTCGATTCTTGCGAGCAGCTGCCGCTTCAGATCGAGCCGCTCGACGATTGCCTCGATGATCCAGTCGGAGGATTCGAGGCGTCCCATGCCCGCATCGAACCCGTCCGTCGTGATGAGCCTGTGGGTGTCGAGTGTGAAGAACGGATCCGGCTTGAGCTTCCGCGCCTTCTCGAGCCCGTCGCGCGCCGCTTCAGGAGAGACGTCGAGGAGCAGCACCGGCACACTGGCATTCGCCAGATGGGCCGCGATCTGCGACCCGATGACGCCTGCTCCCAGTACCGTTGCGTGATGAATCATTCCCAAGCCCCAAGCCCCTACTTCTTCACCCCATTCACGAACAGATCGACAATCGCGTCGGCGTCGGCGGCGAGCGCATATCTCCGATTACTGAGAATCCAGTTCGTGGCCATTTCGTCGAGCGCGCCGAAGAACATCTTGGCGGCCAGCGTCGGGCTGAGCGCCTTCCGGAACGCGCCGGTCTCCTGCCCGTGCGCGATCGTGTCGCGGATGATCCCGAGGTAGTTGCGAAGGTCGCTCGTCGAGAAGCGCTCCATGAACTTGGTCGACTGCCGCAGTTCGACCTGAAAGACCACCGCGAGATTGCGATCGCGTCCGAGCCGGTCGAGATGCAGGCGGGCGATACGGCGCAGGCGCTCCACCGGATCGGCGACGCCCTGCAGCGCGGCGCGTCCCTCCTCGCGCGCCTCCTTCATCGTTTTTTCGAAGATCGAGACGAGCAGGTCGTCCTTGCTGCGGAAGTACAGATAGACCGTTCCGGCCGCGACGCCCGCGGCGCGAGCGATGTCGGCGACCTGCGCGCCGAAGTATCCGCGACGGGCGAAGACCTCGACGGCGGCGGCGAGGATCGCGTCGCGCTTGCCGCTTCGCGGCGGCTCGATCAGGTTCGAGGAAGTTCGACGTGATTCGATCAGGTTCGAAGAGGGTCTCGGCATAGGCGGCAGTGACTGAATGAACGTTCATTCATATCTAACCGCCGCAGCCCGCCGCTGTCAACCCGATATTGATGTCCACTCGGAAGCTCAGGCAGGCCGGTTCACGTGTCTCAGAAGCTCGATGAGCGAGAACGCGGGCGTCCAGTCCTCTGGCGCATGGCGCACCGAGGCCGCGTCGAGATCGAGCAGGCCGACCAGCACTTCGCCGACGATCCGGCCGCCAACCGGACCGAGCCGGTTGCCGTCGCAGCAGACGGCGGCTTCGCGGAGGATGTAATACCAGAGCGGTGTCTCGTCCCGCCATCCGGCCGCGCGCGCGCCCACTTCGTCCGGCGTGAGCGCCGGCACGCCAATCCGCCTGGCGACGGCTTCGCCGGAGGGCAGGCCGACATGCTGGCCACGGACCAGATCGCGGATCGCGAGCGACTGGAATTCCTCGATCTCGTTTTCACCCGTCAGCGTCACGGGCAGCGCAATCAGGGCGCCGACCATCCTGCCGTCCATTTTCTTCGCCCGATCCGCAGGAGGTCTGCCGTCGGCGTCAAAGAGGCACGACCAGTCCACGCGGTGGCCTGGCGAAACGGGACGGAACCCGATCAGGTCCGGGAACAGCGGCACGGGTTCGCTGTCATCGTTCAGGCGGTAGCGGTGCCGGATCTGTCCGTGGCCGTAACGGTACGCCGCATCCGCGAACTCCAACGGCATGTAGGCACCATCCACGGGGTGGTAAAAGCGGCGATCGCCATCCAGCAGCGCACGGGTCAGGTCCGCACCCACGAGCCGCGGCAGGAACTCGCGCAACACCGCCGTCTGATAATGCCAGCGAAGCTCGCGCGCGGCAGTCTCGAAAACGGCCGGTTCCGGCGTAGCGGACGACCGGGCGCGGTCGACGAACCCGTTGTGCGCGCGGACGAGCGCAAGATGCATCTGCGACATCAGCACGTGCGAGTCGTTGCGCGGGTCTCCGATCACAGCCGTGCCTTCGCCGTTGCGCTGCACGTCGCAGCCGCCGATCCCCGTCAGGAGCTTCGCCGGGTCGTCGCGCTGGAAGAGGTAAGGGTGGCCGACCGGTCCATCTCCGTAGAGACACTCCAGGTTCAGCTGCGGCGACCGCGCATTCCGGAGTCGTTCGGTATCCATGACGACGCCGATCGCCGAGCGATCCGCGGTGATGTCGTGAGCGACGAACTGGCCGAAAAAGGGCCAGCCGGCCGCTTCGGATCCAAGCGACGAAGGCTCATCGTCTTCGTCGGTGCAATCGCACAGGCCGCCGGCGCGACCGAGCGCGAAGAGGAAGGCGTCGTCCGCTTTGAACGTCGGCAGGTCGGGGAACAGCCGCGCATACGACGCCGGACCGATGCGGGCGTCGCTGTGCGCCCGCTCGCGGCCCGGCGCAAGGCAGTGCCGGTGATCCATCAGGGAATCGTAGCAGCTGCCCGGCGCTCGAGCCGTCCGACTTTTTGAACATTGCTAAGAATGCTCGGCGCTTCGTTGGATCGTCCGTCGGATCAGCTAAGGCGTCCCGCAAAAGAACATGTGAAAAATCGATGATGTGCCCCCGTGATCGCATGCTTGCCCCGGCGTACCGGTTGCAGTATGGTTACGCCTTCGCGCGGCCATGCCGGGTCTTAGTTCGTGGTTTTTCCCCAGGAAGGACGCCCCCGCATCGCGTCCTGTTAGGAGGAGGGAAGGCATGAGGCGTTGCACTCCGGTCGTGTTAGTCCTTCTCAGTCTGGTCGTCGCCGGCGTTCCGGCCGCCTATGCGCAAGGCGGCGGCGCCAGCCAGACCGGCACCATCGTCGGAAAGGTCAGCGACTCTTCCGATGCCGCGTTGCCGGGCGTAACGGTCACCATAACCTCCGCGTCCCTGATGGGCGCGCAGACGCAGGTCACCAACGAATCGGGCCTTTACCGCTTCCCGGCCGTTCCCCCGGGCGTGTACACCATCAAGTACGAGCTCGCAGGCTTCAGCACGCTCGTCCGCGAGCAGATTGACGTGTCGCTCGGCTTCACGGCAACGGTGAATGTGCAACTAGGGGTCGCGACGCTGCAGGAAACGGTCACGGTGACCGGCGAATCGCCCGTCGTGGATACATCCGCCACCCGCATCCAGCAGAACTTCAAGCTGGAGCAGCTGGACTCCCTGCCGAACGCGCGCGACATGTGGGCGCTGCTGGCCGTTACGCCCGGCGTGTCGATGACCCGCGTCGACGTCGGAGGCAACCGCGCTGGCACGCAGACCGCCTATACGGCCTACGGGTACGGCGGCGGGGATCAGCAGGTCCGAGTCCTCGTCGAGGGGATAAACACGACCGAGGGCACCGCCGGAGCGGGCTTCTACTTCGACTACGGGTCGTTCGAGGAGGTGTTCATCGGCGCTGCAGGCCAGGGGGCCGAGATGCCTCACCCCGGGGTCCAGAGCCAGTTCCTCGGAAAATCGGGCGGCAACAACTTCCAAGGCAGCGTCTATTTCGACTGGTACAACAACGGTCTCCAGGGCTCGAACATACCCGACGAGTTCACGGCTCCCACGGCGTTCAACGGCCGGCCGATCCGCGAGGGCAGCAACGAGATCGAGAAGTACCGCGACTTCAACATCAACGTCGGCGGCCCGATCAAGAAAGACAAGATCTGGTGGTACTTCTCCCACCGTGATCAGAAGAACGCCGTCAACCTGCCTAACTACGACTTCGACGGCACCTTCGACACCAGGCTGTGGAATCCCTCAGGCAAGGTCACGTACCAGATGAGTCAGAACAACAAGCT
Source organism: Vicinamibacterales bacterium (assembly GCA_036257535.1). Taxonomy (GTDB): domain Bacteria; phylum Acidobacteriota; class Vicinamibacteria; order Vicinamibacterales; family 2-12-FULL-66-21; genus DATAEE01. The sequence goes on from DATAFJ010000028.1 coordinate 17,523, forward strand.
CATCGGCTACTACCAGTGGGGTCAGAAGATCCAGCCGAACCGTCTCTGGAACACCGGCTATACGTATGCGAGCCCGGATTTCACGCGGAATCAGGACTCGGGCAGCTGGGTGTACAAGGGCGAGTGGAACGGCACTGTGTCGGACAATCTCTACGTGGAAGCGCGGTACGGCGAGTTTGGCTACTACTTCCCGCTCATCGGCTACACGGACCAGCCATGGCGCCATGACACGGGAACACTCGTCGCCGAGGGCGGCGACCAGCGCTGGCAGCAGGACCGGCAGCGCAAGCAGGCCACTGGGGCGGCGACCTACTTCAAGGACAACCTGCTCGGTGGCAATCACAGCTTCAAGTTCGGCGGCGAGATCAACTTCGAGACCCAGTGGAACGGCTTCGAGCAGATCCGCGCGCAGAACCTCGAGCATCAGTTCACCAACGGCCGTTCGTCGCAGGTCATCATCGGGTTCCCGACGGCAAGCGGGCCTGTGGGCAGCCTGGGCGCCCGCGACGATCTTCTGTCAATTGCGAAGCTGGACCACTACAACGTGTTCCTGAGCGACCAGTGGTCGATCCGGCGTTTGACGCTGAACCTCGGGCTTCGGTATGACCATTACAAGTCGCATATTCCGGAGCAGCCGCAGCTCGCGGCGACAACGGCCGGATTCTCGATTCCGGCGACGACGTTCCCTGAGCAGACCTTCTTCACGTGGGACTCGGTCGTTCCGCGCGCCGGCATCGTGTACGACCTGACCGGCGAGGGAAAGACCGTGCTCAAGGTCAACTATGGGTACTTCAAGCACAACCCCGGGCCCGGGATCGCGGCCCAGGCGAATCCGAACCAGGCCAGCAAGCAACTGACTTACGGCTGGAACGACTCCAACGGGGACAGGTTCTTCCAGTTCGGGGAGCAGACGACCTTGCTTCGCGATCAGACGGGACCGGGTGGCGTCCAGATCGATCCGGACATCGAGCAACCTTACACGCACGAATTCTCGACGTTCGTCGAGCAGCAGTTCGGGGGCAACGTAGGCGTGCGCGTCGGCTATGTCTACAAGACGAATGACAAGCTGTGGCAGTCGTACCAGCCGTTCCGCCCGACGGAGGCCTACACGTTCAGCTTCCCGTACACCGACATCGGCGTCGACGGCGTGCGAGGCACGGCGGACGACCAGGTGATCACGCTTCACGCCATCCCGAACTCGCAGCTCGGAGCGGCGACGACGGTGGTAATGACCACTCCCGCGCAGGGCCGCTATCACACGATGGAGCTGGCTGGCAACAAGCGGCTGAGCAATCGCTGGTCGGGCGGCGTCGGCTTCAGCTACACGTGGTCCGAGGAGTACGAGGACCTTTACACGAGCGGCCGAGTGTCACCATCGGATTTCCCGAACTCGCCGAATGACACGAGCCTGCAGGAATTCACGGGGTGGGGCTTCCGTGCATACGGAACCTATCAGGCGCCGTACGGCATCCGGCTCTCGCCGGTCTTCCGCCACCAGTCAGGGCAGCCGTACGGCCGTACGGTGACAATCGCCAACGCGGATATTCCGGCCGGCTTCACGTACTCGGCGATCAATACGCGGACCATTCTGGTGGAGCCGCTCGACAGCCGCCGCACCGAGAATATCAACGTGCTCGACGTTCGGGCCGAGAAGCAGTTCTCGATCGCAGGGCCCATGAAGCTGAACGTGTTCGCCGACTTCTTCAACATCACAAACAGCGACGCGCCAGAGGTGATTGGCTTCACGACCGGTCTTCAATTCGAGCGGCCGACACAGCTCCTCGCACCGCGGACGATGCGCATCGGCTTCCGCTTCATCTGGTAGTCGAGTAGGTTCGATCGGGTTCGAGCAGGTTCGAGGGGGTTCGAGAAGGTTCGGACCCCCTCGAGCTGTTTTCGGAACCCTTGTAGCCGCGTTCGTCCGCTTGAAGTAAACTATCCATCCCATTGGATTCCCCCTGACCAGGCCGGAACGAGTGGCTTCGTAATTCGTTGGAGGAGTGACACTTACGAAAACTCAAACACGGCGCACGGCGCTTGCATTAGGCACACGCTTGCGCACACCGTCCGCTCTCGCGCAGTTCGTAACCCTACCCTCTGGAGGCATGAATGAGATCGCGAATCGCAATGATGACCGCGATAACGGCTCTGCTCGCCGTTGTTCCGGCCGTCGGGGCGCAGCAGCTCGCGACCGGGCGTATCGACGTCACGGTTAGCGACAGCACAGGCGCCATCCTGCCGGGCGTCGCCGTGACGCTCGAGGGGCCGCAGTCGGCCGATGCCATGAGCGACGCGCGCGGGGAGGTGCACTTCCTCAATCTCGCGCCGGGCACTTACATCGTCTCCGCCAAGCTTGACGGCTTCGCGGAGTACCGGAACGAACGAGTCGAGGTCGGCACTGGCGTCGCCGTGCCGCTCACGGTCGCGCTGGGCGTGGCCGGCGTGGCGCAGCAAGTGGAAGTCTTCGCCGAAACGCCGGTCATCGACGTCAAACGCCAGACGACCCAGACGAACGTTACGCTCGACGAGCTGCAGAACATCCCATCGTCGCGCGACCCGTGGGTCGTCATGCAGACGGTCCCTGGCATCATTGTCGACCGCGTCAACGTCGGCGGATCCGAGTCGGGGCAGCAGTCGGTCTACAACGCGAAGGGTGCGAACGACGACGACAACACCTGGAACCTCGATGGCATCCCAATCACCGACATGGCTGCAACGGGTGCCTCGCCCACGTACTACGACTTCGATATGTTCCAGGAGATGCAGGTGACAACGGGCGGCGCCGACATCACGAACCCGACGCCCGGCGTGCAGCTGAACTTCGTGTTGAAGAGCGGCTCCAACACCCCGCACGGCTCCGCGCGCGCGTTCTTCTCGAACGAGGACATGCAGTCGAACAACATGCCCGCCGACCTTGCCGCCACGATTGGCGGGTCGAGTGGGAAGGGCAACCGCACTGAGCAGTACACGGACTACGGCGGCGAGGTTGGTGGTCCCATCATCAAGGACAAGTGGTGGGCCTGGGGGTCGTTTGGAAAGACCGACGTCCGGATCAGGACTCTCACGGACGTCCTCGACCGAACGGTTCTCGAGAATTACGGTGCCAAGACTCAGGCACAGCTCAGCGAGGCCTGGCGCGCAGGGTTCACGTTCTTCCGGGGCGACAAGATCAAGGACGGCCGCGGCGCGAGCGCCACGCGCCCTGCGGAGACGACGTGGGATCAGAAGGGGCCAACGAACGTCTATAAGGGCGAGGTGAACTGGGTAGCAGGTAACAACCTGTTCATTACTGCGCGCGGCGCCCACATCACCTCCGGATTCTCACTCACGCCAAAAGGCGGTCTGAATACGGACTGGTTCATCGACGATGACGGAGTGCATCACGGAACGAACGTGTTCTACGAATCCGATCGGCCGCAGGACACCATCCTCGCAGACGGCAACTTCTTCAAGGGCCGCCACGAGGTGAAGTTCGGCTTCTCCTGGAGGAAGGCGACCATCGAGTCGCAGTCGATCTATCCGGGTTCGAAGGCAATCTCGGTCCATATCGGATACCCGGATATCTATGTGATCGCCAATCGGGACTGGGCGTCGAACACGGAAGGACGCTACTGGAGCGGCTATGTGGGCGACACGATTTCGTATGATCGCCTGACCGCAAACCTCGGGATTCGAATCGACAACGCGAACTCGTCAGTCCTGCCTGCTACGGTCGCCGGCAGCGTGCTCCTGCCCGACGTCCTGCCAGGCACGAGTGCGCCGGGTGTGGACAAACCCTACGACTTCACGACGGTATCGCCACGGTTCGGCGTCACGTACGCGCTCGACGAGAGCCGCAAGACGCTGGCGCGCGCGAGCTACTCGTCGTTCGCGTCGCAGCTCAGCGCCGCGCAAGCCACGTTCGTCTCTGCGATTCAGTACTCGTACATCTACTACTATGCAGTAGATCAGAATGGAAACAACGTGGCCGACCGGAGCGAGGTTCTGTTCGACCTCGGCAACGCCGGGTACGTCGGCTTCGATCCCGCCGACCCGACTGCGGTCTCGAGCGTGAACCGCGTCGATCCGGACGTCAAGTCCCCGAGAACGCACGAACTGATGTTCGGTGTCGATCGGGAGCTGATGCCGAACTTCGGCGTCTCGGGCACGTTTACGTGGCGGCGCTACAACGATGTGCTGTGGCCCACGGGCGTGCTCATTGGCGTGACGAGCGACGATTACACGCAGACCGGCACGCTTACAGGAAACGCGGATCCGATAGGCAACTTCAGCGTGCCGTTCTACGCGTTGAACGACGACGCGGTCCCGCCCGGTGGAGGCCGCGAATCGACGAACCGGCCCGGTTACCACCAGCGGTTCATGGGCTTCGAGGTGAGCGCCACGAAACGGATGTCGAACCGCTGGATGGCTCGGCTAGGGTTCTCGACGAACGACCACGTGGAGTACTTCGACGACCGTTCTGTGGCTATCGAAGACCCCACGCCTCGTGTCACGACCACGGCGATCTGGGCGCACCAGGACGGTGGCCAGGTCGTCCGGGTCGGGACCGGGAGCGGCAAGACCAACATCTACCTGATTCAGCCGAGGTACCAATTCATTGCGAACGGCCTCTGGCAGGGACCGTGGGGGATAAACTTCGGAGCGAACCTGGTGACGCGTCAGGGCTTCGGCCAGCCCTTCAACCGCAGCAACGTTCCGACAGGAGATCCGCTCGGCGCGCAGAAGAGGATCTTGCTCATCCCCGAGGATGTCGCCGGGTTCAGGCTGCCGACGGTGACGTCGTTTGACTTCCGGATCGAGAAGGCGTTCCAGCTCCGGCGAGCGAACCTGATCCTGGACCTGGATATCTTCAACCTCGGGAAC
>DATAFJ010000033.1:0-3648 GCA_036257535.1 Vicinamibacterales bacterium
TGGTGGCGGCATCGGGCTCGCCGCGGTCTGCGACATCGTCGTCGCCGCCGACGACACTGTCTTTGCGTTCAGCGAAACCAAGCTGGGAATTCTCCCAGCTGTCATCGCGCCCTACGTGCTCGCCAAGATTGGTCCCTCGGCTGCGCGCGAGCTGTTCCTGACCGGCGGACGATTCGACGCCGCCCGGGCGCGAGCGCTCGGCCTCGTCCACCGCACTGCCCCGTTGGCGTCGATCGATGAAATCGTCGAGGGCTACATCCGCGAGATTCTGACCTCGGCGCCAAGCGCGGTGGCCGCCGCCAAGGAGCTACTCAAGGAGATTCAGGGCACTCGTCCGGCGGAAGTCATCGGCGTGACAACGCTCCGGATCGCCGAGCAGCGCGTCTCGCCGGATGGACAGGAAGGGATGCGCGCGTTTCTCGAGAAGCGAAAGCCGAAATGGGTTCAGTAGCCTGATGGCCATTCGTCGCGTGCTCATCGCCAACCGTGGCGAGATCGCGGTCCGGATCGCACGGGCCTGCCGCGAAGCGTCGATTGAAAGCGTGGCCGTCTACTCCGACGCCGACAAGGACGCGTTGCATGTGCGCGTCGCCGACCGGGCGGTGCGGATCGGGCCGGCGGCGCCTGCCGAGAGCTATCTGTCGGTGCCGGCGCTCATCGCCGCGGCCGCGGCGAGTGAGGCTGACGCCATCCACCCCGGCTACGGATTCCTGTCGGAGCGAGCCGCGCTTCCACTGGCCTGCGACGAAGCAGGGCTCATCTTCATCGGACCGCCGGCCCGGGTGATGGAGCGGATGGGATCGAAGATCGGTGCGCGCGCGTTGATGCAGGGCGCGGGCGTCCCGATCGTGCCGGGCGACACGCCGCGCGATCAGTCCGACGACGGCGTATTGGCCGCGGCCCGCGGCCTGGACTATCCGGTGCTGGTGAAAGCCTCCGCTGGTGGCGGCGGCAAGGGTATGCGGATCGTACGGCGTGACAACGACGCCGTGGAGTCAATCGCGGCGGCGCGGCGCGAAGCCTCTTCCGCTTTCGGCGACGGCACGCTGTACGTGGAGCGCCTCATCGAACGGCCGAGGCACGTCGAGATCCAGATCTTCGCCGACATGCACGGCAACGTCGTCCATCTCTTCGAGCGCGAGTGCTCGGTCCAGCGTCGCCATCAGAAAATCGTCGAGGAGAGCCCGTCGCCCGCTGTGACCGCCACGGTTCGCCAGCGCATGGGACAGGCAGCGGTCGCGGCCGCGCGGGCGGCCGGCTATCGCAACGCGGGGACGATCGAGTTCCTCGTTGAGGGCGAAGGTGACAGCGCCCGGTTCTACTTTCTCGAGATGAACACCCGGCTCCAGGTCGAGCACGCGGTGACCGAAGCCGTGGTCGGCGTCGACCTGGTTCGCGCGCAATTCGTGGTCGCAGATGGCGGCCGCTTGCCCTGGACGCAAGAGGCGTTGTCCCAACGTGGCCACGCGCTCGAGTGCCGCATCTACGCCGAGGATCCTGCGCGCGAATTCCTGCCTCAGGCGGGACCTCTGCGACTCTATCGCGAGCCCGTCGGCCCTGGTATCAGAATCGATTCGGGCGTAACCGAAGGCGATCGCGTGGGTGTCGACTACGATCCGCTCCTCGCGAAACTCGTCGTCCACGCCGAGACGCGGGAGGCTGCGCGCACGCGCGCCGTGCACGCCCTGAAGCGCTATCCCATCCTCGGCACGCGAACGAACATTCCGTTCCTCATCCGACTACTCGAGCTGCCCGCCTTCCGTGACGGTAGCCTTCATACCGGCATGATCGACGACCATCTACCGGAGCTGACGGCGCCGGATGGCGTGCCGCCGGAGGCGCTCGCTGCTGCCGCCGTCGCAACCACCGCGCCGGCGCAACGCTCCGGCGTCAACGGCGACGCTCGCGTCGATCACGACCCGTGGTCGACAATGCTGCGATGGGGCCGGTAACCACGGCAATGCCAAGCCGAAGCGTCCTGCTGACTCGTGCCGGTGATCAAGACGATGAGCAGTTTCTGGTCGACGTGCTCGAAGAGAGCCCGCTGCATCGTGTCCGCGCCGACGGGCAGGTGTTCGAAATCGCCAGCGACGGCCATGGCTCACTGCGAGTCACCGGCGAGCGCAGCACGACGGCCTGGGCAGTGGCGGCCGACGACGTCAAGTGGGTCTTCGTGGACGGTCGAGTCTTCGAGCTCGTCGAGGTACGCCCGGGCGATCGAGCCAGGACCACCGGCCATGGACATCATGGATCACTGACGGCCCCGATGCCTGCCACCGTGCGGCGCGTCGCCGTCAAGGTAGGCGATACCGTAAAACGCGGCGACACGCTCGTGATTCTCGAAGCGATGAAGATGGAGCTCCCGGTCCGCGCGTCCGCGGCCGGGACTATCCGCGCGGTGCACTGCCATGAGGGCGACCTTGTTCAACCGGGTCTCGTTCTGATCGAGATCGTTGAGGCATGACGCTGCCGGCGAAGGTCACGATCGTCGAGGTCGGTCCACGGGATGGCCTGCAGAACGAGGCGGCGGTGGTTTCGACCGCCGACAAGGTGTCGTTCGTCGATCTATTGTCCGCCGCTGGTCTGCCGGTGATTGAAGTCTCGGCGTTTGTCAGCCCGAAGTGGGTTCCGCAGATGGGCGATGCCGCTGACGTCTTCAAGGCCATCACTCGACAGCGCGGCATCCGCTACACGGCGCTCGTGCCAAACCTCGCCGGGCTCGAGCGGGCTCAGGCCGCGGGCGTCGCCGAGATTGCGATCTTCGCCGCCGCCTCCGACACCTTCAGCCTCAAGAACATCAATCAGACGATCCAAGCGTCGCTCGTCAGCTACCGCGCGGTTTGTCAGCGCGCAGCGGAACTGGGCATCCGGGTGCGCGCCTACGTCTCGACGGCGTTTGGCTGCCCGTTCGAGGGCCAGGTCCCTCCCGAGCGCGTCGCGACGGTGTGCGCAGCTCTCGTCGACATGGGCGCATTCGAAGTGTCTGTCAGCGACACCATCGGCATCGCCCACCCTGGACAGGTCACCCCGGTCGTGGCGGCGGTGGCCGAGCGCGTGACAATCGAGAGAATCGCCCTCCACTTTCACGACACTCGCGGCACGGCCCTCGCGAACGTGCTCACCGCGCTGCAACTGGGAGTGACGACCTTCGATTCGTCAGCGGGCGGGCTTGGTGGTTGCCCCTATGCGCCAGGCGCGACTGGCAACCTCGCGACCGAGGATCTGGTGTACATGCTCGATGGCCTGGGGATCGAAAGCGGCGTCAACTTGAGGGCGCTCGTGGAGGCGTCCAAGTTCATGGAGTCCAGGATCGGGCACCGTCTGCCGTCGCGATACTATCGCGCTGTCGCCCGCTGAGCAGGCTCAAGGCTCAAGGCTCAGGGCTCAGGCAAAACCTTCGACCGCTTGCTCGAAGATCTTGCCTGAGCCTTGAGCCCTGAGCCTTGGGCCAGCACTAATGCCCGGGCTTCGCGCGAACGAGCTCGAGCACGGTGCGCGCAAGTGCCTCGGGCGGGCACGGCTTTTCAAGCAGGCGGTCGCATCCAACTTCCTGAGCGCGCTGTTCATGCGCACGCCCACCATTCCCGCTCAAACAGATGACCGGCACCAGCCGGGTCGACTCGTTCCCGCGCATCTGACGAATCAGTT
>DATAFJ010000036.1:0-2625 GCA_036257535.1 Vicinamibacterales bacterium
ATATGCGAGCGACGCGATCACGTTCTTCGACCCCCGCGATGTCTATCGGCGCCCGGATTGGATGGCGCCGCCGCGCGGCCCGGACGTGTCCCCGGAGCTGCGCTGGTATCCGATCGTCACGATGCTGCAGCTCGCGCTGGACATGCTCATGGCGAACCAGACGCCGATCGGCTACGGCCACGTCTTCGCGCCCGCGCACTACGTGGATGCCTGGCTGACCCTCATGGAGGTGCAGGGCTGGCCGCCGGACCGGATCGCTGGATTGAAGGCGCATCTGTCCAGAGCGGCGGCCGCCGCGATCGCCGCGCCCGACGACGACGAGGATGCCTACGCCAACCGCGGCGGCTGATACTACCGCGCGCCGGAGCGGGCCGCGACGACTTGGATATGTTTGGCGCGGGCACCAATTTTTGCGTTCGATCCCCAGTTCTGAGCCTCGTCGGCAAGGCGAAGTCGCATTTCCGATCGGTGGACGACCAAGTAGGCTCAGCCGTTCTTAGGAGGCGGACGGGCACATGAGGCGATTTGCGAGTCTTTCGGCTTTGGCGCTCGCGACCCTCATGGGAGCCAGCCCCGCCGCGGCGATCGATCCGTTCTTCCCGACCTTCGGCAACAACGGCATCGACGTGCTCCACTACGATCTCGACCTCGAGGTGGCGCCCCGGCCGGGCACGCTCGACGGCAGGGCGGAGCTCCTCATCAGCGCCCAGAAGCGGCTGGAGGAGTTTTCGCTCGACCTGGCGGGCCTCATCGTTTCGCGCGTCACCGTCAACCGCGTGCCGGCGGATTTCGAGCAGGCCGACGACAAGCTGATCGTCATGCCGCGCGCGCCGATCGGCAAAGGCTCGACGTTCAAGCTCTCGGTTGCTTATGCCGGCAGGCCGGACCCGATTCCGGACCCGACGGCGCCTGGCTCGGACATCGAGCTCGGCTGGTTCACCTTCGGCGACGCGTCCTATGTGGTGAGCGAGCCGGTCGGGGCGTCGACCTTCTATCCGGCGAATGACGAGCCGACCGACAAGGCGACGTTTTCGATCACCGTGACCATCCCCGCCGACTACATCACGGCGGCCAACGGCGTCCTGAGATCGGTGCGGACGACCGGCTCAAAGAAGCGCTTTCACTGGGAGATGCGGCAGCCGATGGCGACCTGGCTCGCGACGGTGCATATCAATCAATTCAGGCTGCAGCTCACGCGCGCCGCGGACGGAACCCCGATCCGCGTCTACTATACCGACGCGACGCCGCCCGCCGATGTCGACCGCTATGCGCTGGCGGGGGAAATCCTGACGTGGATGGAGGAGCTGGTCGGCCCCTACCCGTTCGGCAGCTACGGCAGCGTCGTGGTGGACGATCCCGTGCTCTTCTACGCGCTCGAGACCCAGGCGATGTCGACCTTCCCGCTCGGCACGGCCGACGAAGCCACCGTCGCGCACGAGGTGGCGCATCAGTGGTTCGGCAATTCCGCGTCAATCGCCAAATGGGAGGACCTCTGGATCGCCGAAGGGACCGCCTCCTATTTCGAGGTCCTGTGGCCGAACCGCGATGATCCCGCCGCCTTCGACGCGGAGATGCTCGAAATCTACGATTACGTGGCGGCCAATGGCATCGGACCGGCGGTCGTCGAGGCGCCGGAGGAGATGTTCACGGACCGGACCTACCTCCGCGGCGCTTCCGCGCTCTACGCACTTCGGGAGAAGGTCGGCGACCGGACGTTCTTCCGCATCCTCCGGACCTTCGTCACGGCCTATCGCGGTCGCAACGCCACCTCGCGGGATTCCATCGAGCTCGCGGTTGTCGTGAGCGGCAGGCCGTCGGTCGCTCCGCTGCTGCATGCCTGGCTGTACGACGAGCCGGTGCCGGCGCTGGCCGGCCACGCCGCAGCGACTGCGCTGCAAGAGGAGGGCCCGGCCCTCCCGCCGGACGTCGTCGGGCTCCGCTGCGGGCGGGGCGCGCATCGCGGAGGGCGGCCGACGTGCGATTAGTACCCACGCATCAGCCGTCGTGGATCCTCGGCGGGTCATGTCGCAAAAACGGCCGTTTCATGTCGCAGTCAGCCCAGCACCAGCTTTTCGGCTGCGTCGATCTGGTCACGGTCATTCGTGCTGAGCAGATGGCCGTACGTGTCCAGCGTGAGCACCAGCGTCGCGTGTCCCGCCCGGGTCTGGACCGCCTTGAAGTCACCGTTGCACGTCCGAAGCCATGAGCTGATCGCGAAGTGCCTGAGAGCGTGCAGCCCCGTATACTTCGGGCGCATGACCACCATCATCTCGCCGGCGCCGTTATCTGCTTCAGTCGCCGCGCGATGGTTGGCTAGGCTATTCTAGCCGGTGCTAACGGGCGCAGGCTTGTCGAGTGCGTCGTCCGAGCGCCCATCTTGCCGGCCGGCCGCCGATGGTTGCAATAGGACGATGCCGATGAGCGACGGGAACGAGCATTGGCGCATCTTCCACGCTCCGATTCCGCTCGAGTTTCATCTGCCCGGCGGCGTGGGAGAAGGTGTTGTCCGTGAGGTCCTCGCCGGGGAATACGAGAGCGGTTACGTGGGCGAGCAGCTCCGGGTCTTGGACATCGGGGCCAACGTCGGCGCGTTCTCCATCTGGGCAGCGCACCGCTGGCCGGGCT
>DATAFJ010000047.1:0-19878 GCA_036257535.1 Vicinamibacterales bacterium
AGCCGATCGGACGTGGCGAATTACGTCGGGCTGTCGCTCGAAGCGGTGAGCCGGGCGACGAGCGATCTGGTCCGGCGTCGAATCATCTCCACTCCAGACCGGCATTCCGTGCGGATCGTGGATCGCGCCCGTTTCGATCGGCTCGTCCAGGCCGTGTAAGAACCTTGATCCGAATCAATACGGCTCTCAGCCGACCCGAATAGACTCGAATTAGCACTGCCTCCTGACGGATCCCCCCGCCCCCCCGGGTCGTGGCCGTGGACGCTTGCCTCCAGAAAATGCCGAACATTAACGGGCTGACCGTCGCCATCGTCGACGACGACGAGAGCATTCGCAAGGCGCTTGGACGGGTTGTTGGCGCGGCCGGCTACAAGGTCGCCCTGTTCCCGTCGGCCGAAGAGTTCGTGAACGAGGACACGCGGCCCGACTGCCTCATTCTGGACGTCAGACTGCCCGGCATCTCCGGAATCGAGCTCGAACGCCGGTTGCGGATCCTGGACGTCAGGGTCCCCATCCTGTTCATCACGGCCATGGGTGATGACACGATGAAGCAGGTCGTCAAACGGACCGGCAGGCCCTGCCTGCCCAAGCCGATCGACGAGAAGGTCCTGATGGAAGCGATCGCGCGGATAATCGGGATCCGCTGAATCCGATTACGTCGCCTTCGCGTCCAGCTCGATCTGCATCGTCCCGCGCAGGGCGTTCGAGATCGGGCAGCGGCCTTCAGCCTCGCGCGCGACTTCCGCGAACTGATCTTTCGGAATTCCCTCCAACCCCTCGGCAACCGCCTTCAGCTTCGACGTCGTCAGCTTGATGCCCGCGTCGGTCTTGTCGGCAATCACGGTTGCGGTCACCGTGGTCTTGCGCGCCTTGCCGCCTTTCCGGCCGAGCGTCCCGTTGAGCGCCATCGCGTAGCAGGCGGCGTGCGCGGCGGCGATGAACTCCTCGGGGCTGGTCACCCCGCCCGGATCGCCGATGCGCTTCGGAAACGATACCGGCAGGTTGAACGCGCCGGTACCCGCTTTCACCAGTCCCTTGCCTTCCATGACCGAGCCTTCCCAATCCACCTGAACCGAGCGTTCGAACGTCGCCATTACGCCTCCGTAGGCCCGACCTTCAGGTCGGGCGTGTGTCGATTGTCGTAGTTATTTTTTGTCCTTCGCCGTGTACGTGAGCTGCACGATGACGCCGGCGGCGCCGAGCACGATCCACGCGACGAGCAGCCATCCACGCGCGCCGACTGGCGGCACCGGATACACGACGATGATATCGCTTCGTTCGGCCGCCGCGGCGGCCGCCGGATGGCCTACAAGCTCGAGAATGCCGACGAGCATCGTCGACGCGCCGCCGAACGCCGTGCCGACGATGATGACGTAGCGCTGCAGCGCGAGCGCGGCGAGTGCGCCGATCACCGCGGCCGCGATGACGATGAGGACGTGCGGCTCGCGGGCGAGCTGGGCCCAGATGAAGTTGACGGCGAGCGCGCCGAGACCCGCGCCGACGAGCGCGACACCCATGAAGTACGCGCCGATCAGGATGAGCGCGCCGATCACGCCGCCGAGAATGGCCGCGAGGATCAGATAGCCGCTCGGCTCGCCCCCCACGATGGCGCTGGCCGCGAGCGAGCCGAGCACGAAGCCGTAAATGCCAAGGACGACGCGGAAGAGCCGGTAGCCCGCGAAGGTCGCCAGCGCGCCGGCAGCGACGAAGAACGCCGCGGCGGGGACGCGGAAGGCGATCGGAAGCATATGCGCGCATTATATGATCGGCCTCCGCATGGCCGACGGCCTCGAGTCTGTCGAAGGGTCGAGGGACGCGACGCGGACGGCCCTCCTCGGGCTGATCACCGCGGCGTTCGGCCTGGCACTTCTCGTCTGGCTCGTGTCACGCGTCGGGATCGACGCGATCCTGTCCGGCGCGCGCGCGGTGGGCTGGGGCTTCGCGGCCGTGATCGCGATCTCGGCGCTGCGCATCTGGACGCGCGCGTTCGCCTGGACGCGCTGCTTCAGCCCTCCCGATCGTCTTGGCGTTGGTGACGCGTTCGCGGCGGGACTCTGCGCCGAGGCGGTGGGCAGCCTCACGCCGCTCGGGCCGCTCGCCGGCGAACCGGCGCGCGCCGCGTTTGTCACGCCGCAGGTGCCGGTGCGCGCCGCGCTCGCCGCGGTGGCGGCGGAGAACGTGTTCTACTCGCTCTCCGCGGCCGTGATGATCGCGGCCGGCATGATTGCGCTCCTCGCCGGCTTCACGCTGCCCGGCACGCTCCATCGCGCCGGCGCGTTCTCGCTGGCCGCGACGCTCGCGCTCGTCGCCGTGATCGTCGGCACGCTGTGGCTGGCCGCACGGCGCGCGGCGGTTCTCGCCGCGATCGCGCAGCGCGTGGCCGGACCCGCTCGCGCCGAGCAGGTCCGCGCGCTCGAACGGCGTGCGCACGCCGCGCTCGACCTCGGCCCGGGCCGCCTGGCCGCCGTCGCCGGCGCCGAAGCGCTCTTTCACGTGGCCGGCGTCGCCGAAGTCCACGTCACGCTCTGGCTGCTCCTCGGCGAGGCGCCGCCGGTGCTCACCTCGTTCGTGCTCGAAGCCGTGAACCGCGTGATCAACGTGATCTTCCGCTTCGTCCCGCTTCGCCTCGGCGTCGACGAGGCCGGCACCGGCCTCATGACCCGCATCGTCGGACTCGGCGGCGCGGTCGGCGTCACGCTCGCGCTGGTGCGCAAGGCGCGGATGCTCGTCTGGAGCCTCGCCGGCGCGCTCGTGATGCTGCGCCGCGGGAGGATGTATGATCGACTGCCCCGTGGGTGAGCCGAGTGACCATCCCGTCGCGTCGCGGCGACCCGGCTTCATCGGTCGAGCGGCGGCCGAGCGTCGAGTACGTCACCGCCCGCGCGCTCGCTGACTCCGACAGCCTCGCCGACGCCACACCGAAAGTCCTGCAGGCCATCTGCGAGTCGCTCGATTGGGAGTACGGCAGCCTCTGGAACGTCGATCCGGAACCGGACGTGCTTCGCTGCATCGAGATCTGGCCGAGCGCCTCGACCGTGTTCCCTGAATTCGCCGCGCTCAGCCGCGCGACGACGTTCAAGCCGGGCATTGGCTTGCCGGGACGCGTGTGGTCCAGCCGTCAGCCGGCGTGGATTCCGGATGTCGTCAAGGACGCGAACTTTCCGCGGGCGCCGGTTGCGAGCCGCGAGGGTCTGCACTCCGCCTTCGGCTTCCCTCTTCTCCTGGGCGATCGCGTTCTCGGGGTCATGGAGTTCTTCAGCCGCGAGATCCGCGAGCCGGATCAGGCGCTTCTCGAGATGCTGACGACGGTGGGAACGCAGCTCGGGCAGTTCATCGACAGGAAGCGCGCGCAGGAGGAGCACGCCCGCCGGCTGATGCAGCTCGTGACGCAGCTCGACGCGTCGAGACGCCGCGCGGAAGAGGCTGCGAACGCGAAAAGCGAGTTCCTGGCCAACATGAGCCACGAGATCCGGACGCCGCTCAACATCATCGTCTGGATGGCGGGGCTGGCGCGCGAGGCGAAAGCGGCGTCGGAGCGGCGCAAGAACCTCGACATGGTGATCGACTCCGCCGAGGCGCTGCTCGGGATCATCAATGGCATTCTGGACTTCTCGAAGATCGAGGCGCGCAAGCTCGATCTGGAGCAGGTCCAGTTCGCGCTGCGCGAGACCGTCCAGGAAACGATGCGCGCGCTGGCGCCCGGCGCGCAGGGCAACGGGCTTGAGCTCGCCTGCGACATCCGTCCCGACACGCCTGACGATCTCGTCGGCGATCCGGGCCGGCTCCGGCAGGTCATCCTCAATCTTGTCGGCAACGCGGTCAAGTTCACCGAGCCGGGTGGAGAGGTCGTGCTGCGCGTCAAGCCGGAGTGGACGGACGCGCGGCACGCCGAGCTGCATTTCGAGGTGAGCGACACCGGCATCGGCATCCCGCCCGAAAAGCAGTCGATGATCTTCGAGGCGTTCACGCAGGCCGACAGCTCGACGACCAGACGGCACGGCGGAACCGGCCTCGGGCTCGCCATCTCGTCGCAGCTCGTACGGTTGATGGGCGGCCGCATCTGGGTCGAGAGCGAGATGGGGCGCGGCACTACGTTTCACTTCACCGCGGGTTTCGATAGACGCGAGACGTCAGGGCCCGAAGAGTGGCTGACGCCGCCACCCGACCTGCAGGGGCTTCGCGCGCTCGTCGTGGACGATCACGAGACGAACCGCGGGATCGTGCAGAGCATGCTCGCGAGCTGGAAGATGAACGCGACCGGAGTGGCGAACGGGACCGACGCACTCGCCGAGATCCGGAAGAACGAGCGCGACAATCCGTACGCCCTCGTCGTCGCCGACGGCGATATGGTCGGCGTCGACGGCTTCGCGCTGGCTCGCCGGCTCGCGCGCACGAGCCGACGACGCCGGCCCCGTGTCGTCGTGTTGACGTCGATAGGACGGAACGGAACGCTGCGCCGGAAGCGAGGGCCCGGGGTGGCGGGCACGGTCGTCAAGCCCGTGAAGCACTCGGATCTGTTCGACGTGCTCCTCGCGCTCTTCGGCCGGCGCTCGAGCCAGGCCGACCGGAGCGCCAGCGCGGTTCCGATACTGACCGGACGGGCACGCCGGCCGCTGCGGATTCTGCTGGCCGAGGACAATCCGGTGAACCGCATGCTGGCGGTGACGATCCTGGAAAAACGCGGGCACAAAGTGGTCGCCGTCGAGGATGGCCGGGCCGCGGTGCAGGCGTACGACAACCAGCACAAGGGACGGTTCGACGTCGTGCTGATGGACGTTCAGATGCCGGTCATGAGCGGCTTCGACGCAACCGAGGCGATCAGGGAGCGCGAGAAGACCACCGACACGCGGATTCCGATCATCGCCGTAACGGCGCACGCCATGGCCGGCGATCGCGAACGCTGCCTCGCGGCGGGAATGTCCGGCTATCTCGCAAAGCCGCTGCAGGTGCATCAGCTCGTCGCGGCGGTCGAGAGCCTCGGCGAAGCCGGACGGACGTCGGAGCGGCCGACGAAGGAGGAACCGCGCGGGGCGGCGATCGACGCACGCGCCGCGCTCGCGCGGGCGGGGGGCGACCGGAAGCTGCTGTGCGATCTCGGACGGATCTTTCTGGAGGACTTGCCGAAGAGGCTCCTCGAGCTCAGGACCGCCGTGACGTCCGCAGATCCCGACGCCGTTCGCGCGACGGCACATACCGTCAAGGGATCGGCGGCCTTGTTCAGCGCGGCCGGCGCCGTGTCGGCCGCGCTGGCGCTCGAGACGCTGGGGCGCCTCGGAAACCTCACCGGCGCGGCCGATGCCCTTCGGCAGCTCGAGGACGAACTGACGCGCGTCGAAGCGGCGGTCCGGTCAACAATCGTCGGCGCAGCGCCCGGCGCACCCGGCGATGGAGACTCCCATGAGCAAGGTGCTCGTCGTAGACGACGACCGCGCCACGCGGCATCTGGCAAAGTCGGTGCTCGCGGCGGCAGGCATCACGGTCGTCGCGGCCAGCGGCGGGCGTGAGGCGCTGCAACGGCTCGCCCGCGGCCGGTTCGATCTGATCCTGCTCGACGTCTGGATGCCGCGCCTGTCCGGCCTCGACGTGCTCGAGCGGCTGGGCAAGTGGAAGGCGCAGCCGAAGGTCATCATGATCACGTCGGACGACACGCCGGCGACGCTCCTCAAGGCGACCAGGCACCACGCGCACTACTTCGTGAAGAAGCCGATCGAAGCGCGTTCGCTCGTCGCGCTCGTCAAGCGAGTTCTCAGGAGCGGCCTTCCGCCGGCGATCGAGGTCGTGTCGGCACGGCCGGACTGGGTGGAAGTCATCGCGCCATGTACGCGCGCCGCCGCCAGGCGCGTGCAGGCGGTCGTGGCGCACATGGACGCCGGGTTGGAACCGGACGTCCGCGACAGCGTCGGCAGCGCCTTTCGCGAGCTTCTCCTGAACGCTGTCGAATGGGGGGGTAAGCTGGACCCGAACCGCAAGGTTCGGATAGCGTACCTCCGGGCACGCCGCATGCTCATGTATCGCATCGCCGATCCGGGGCGGGGGTTTTCACCGGACGCGCTGCAGCACGCGGCCGTCGGCCAGACCGACCCGCTCGCGCACGTCGACGTGCGTGAGGCCCGCGGGCTCCGCCCAGGCGGATTCGGTCTGATGATGGTCCGCGAGAGCGCGGACGAGCTGCTCTACAACGAGCGCCGCAACGAGGTCGTGTTCGTCAAATACCTCGACCAGCAAGGCTGAGCTCGGTTGTTCGCCGCGTATACTCGACTGCGTTAGTACGAAGATGGCGCTCGCGAGCGGTACTCGGCTCGGTCCGTACGAAATCCAGACCCCGATCGGCGCGGGCGGCATGGGCGAGATCTATCGGGCGCGCGACACCCGGCTCGGCCGCGACGTCGCCATCAAGGTGCTGCCGGCGGAGGTCGTGGAGGATGCCGAGGCACTCGGGCGGTTCGAGCGCGAGGCGCGCGCGGTCGCCGCGATCAACCATCCCAACATTCTTTCGCTGCATGACGTCGGCCGCGATCGCGTGGGCTCGGACCCGGCGGACCTCGAAATCACGTATGCGGTGCTGGAGCTCCTGGAAGGCGAGACGCTTCGCCAGCGTCTCCAGGAGGGCGCGCTGCCGCCGCGCCGCGCGCTCGAGTTCGGCATCCAGATCGCGCGGGGGCTCGCCGCCGCGCACGACCGCGGCATCGTCCATCGCGATCTCAAGCCGGAGAACCTGTTCATCACGCGCGACGGCCGGATCAAGGTGCTCGACTTCGGCATCGCGTCACGCGACCCGTCGTTCACCATTCCGACGGACCAGGTCACGCATGTGACGACGATATCGGGCGTGATCATGGGAAGCCCTGGCCACATGGCGCCCGAACAGGTGCTGGGTGAGCCCGCGACGACGCGGTCCGATATCTTCGCGTTCGGGATCATCCTGCACGAGATGTTCTCCGGCGTGAACCCGTTCAAACGCGAAACGACGCCGGAGACAATGACCGCGATCCTGCGCGAGCCGGCGCCGCCGCTGCCGCGCGACATCCCGGGCGTCGCGCGGCTCGTGACGAGATGCCTCGAGAAACGGCCGGCCGATCGGCCCGAGTCGATCCGTGAGGTCGCCGCGTACCTCGAGGCGCTCGGCAGCGTCACAGACATCGAAGCCACGACCGTCGGCGCGGGCGTCTCCGACACGTCACTGAAGCGCTTGAGGACGCGCATCGCGCTCATCTCCTGCGGCCTCCTTCTGCTTCTCTCGGCCGCGACCTACGCGTACGTTCGAGTGATGGCCGATCGCGTCGTCACGAACGCGATCGACAGCGAGCTCGCGCGCGCGCAGCGGGTCGTGCAGCGAGTGCACCAGGATCGGCTCACGCGGCTTCGCCTCACCGCCGGCCTCGTCGCGTCGTTTCCTCAGCTCAAGGCGCTCTTCGAGACGAACGCGCCGACGATCGGCGACTTTCTCCAGCAGTATCAGCAGCAGAATCCCGACACGTCGATGCTCGTCGCGCTCGACCCGCAGGGGAACGTCCTCGGCCGGAGCTCGAGCTCGAGTTCGATCGCCCCGGGCAGCGAGGACTGGCTGAGCGGCCTCGCGGCCAGTAAGGGGGAGCCTGCCGTGGTTGTCGTCGGCGGCCGCCCGTACCACGCCGCCGGCGCTGCCGCGGAGGCAGGCGGGCAGACGTTCGGCTTCATCGTCGCATGCGCGCCTCTCGATCGGGAGTTCGCGCAATCGATTCGCGACGCCACGCAAGACGAGGCCGTGCTGCTCTCGCGTGCCGGTGTCCTCGGCTCCACGCTGCGCGAAGGCGACATGCCCTGGATGTCGATCGACGACTGGCGGGCGTCCGGCGGACGCGCCGACAGCTCAGCCGACGTCCGTGTCGGCGCGCAGCGCTTTGCGGCGCGCGAGGCGACGCTCGTCGCCGATCCACCGGTCGCGGCCGTCATCCTCAAGTCGCACGATGAGGCGATCGAGCCATACCGCCGCATCCAGAACGGCTTGATCGTCATCGGTCTCGCCGCGGCCGCCGCCGTGATTCTCGGAAGTTACTGGCTGACGAGGACAGTGGCGACGGCGCTCGGCGCTGCGCAGGAGACAGCCGCCCGGAAATAGGAGAGCGCGCAGCCGATCAGCAGTCCGGCCCGCGAAAGTACGTGATAGCGATCGAGTACCTGACGCGCAGGGTCCGATCGCCGACGACGTGGAGTTTGTACTCGCTGAACCCGGGCGGCGCGCCGTTCCCGGGCCGGTCACGGTCAGCGAATCGCAGATCAGTTCATCCGCCGTCGGCTCGCAGGTGTGAGCCTGCGCGCAAGGCCGTGCGTCGGGAGCCAGCGTAAAGCCCGAGCAGCGCGCGATGATCCGGCATGCGCCTGTATTGGGATCCACGTCGGATCCGCTGCCCGGCGGCGGAGGGACGAACTCGGAGCAACCGGTATTGGTCGCATACACGTGAATGTGCGGGCCCCCTGCCGTTCCCCGGCCGTCCCAGTTGATGCTGATGTCGTTCTCCGACCCTCGCAGGTCGTAAGGAACGCTGGTGCTCACGACCTGCCCGGGCTCCACGACGCCGACCATCGACGTCACGTTCCCGCGCTCTTGCCGTTCCAGGCAGCTGGTGGGGCCAACGACCCCGCACCCGGCCGCTCCCACGAAGATGCCAACCGCCGTCGCCGCCAGCAGGAGCGTGTTGACGCGCATCTGGACCTCCCCGGGACGTTAGGGGCACGGTCCCTGTCAGCTCCAAATGCGAAACGCGTGTTCGATCCGGCTCACGGAGGCGCGGCATGCGCGCACGCCGTCAGACCCGGCCCCAAGGCCGCGGGCCCTGCATCATTTCTTATAGGCCGCCGCCGGATATTCCTGCCCGTACTTGTTCTTGTGCTTCGCGGCCACCCACGACGATTCGTCCAGCGTGAGCTCCGGTGCGGTCGATGCGCCCGGTCCGCTCGTGACTTCGGCGGTCACCGGCGACGCTCTCTCTGACATCGCCGTGACACGATAGCGGCCGGGCGGCAGGTCGAGAACGAAGCGTCCGTCCGGCCCGGCGACCGCAACGTGCGGCGTCGGCACGACGACGATGAGGGCGGTCATCTGCGGGTGGATGTTGCAGAAGACGCGGTACGTTGCCGCCTCGGCAAACGTGCGCGACCGGGAAGCGCCCGACCGGTAGAGGCCGAGGTCGAACGGCTGCGGTCCCGACAGGGAAAAGACGTTGTGAAAGATGTTGTCGTTGTTCGGAAATTCCACGGTCGAACCAACCGGAACCGCGACCACGTGCGGCTGGAACGTCTTGTCTTTCTGCCCGAGCACGTAGGTCCCGGCCTTGCGCGGCGCCGAGGCGTCCAGCGGCTCCGCATAGACGATGCTCGTCGCGGGAGCAGCCCCCTCCCGTGTAATCGTGCGCACGATGCCGGACACCGGACCGGCGGCCGCC
This sequence comes from Vicinamibacterales bacterium, assembly GCA_036257535.1. Taxonomy (GTDB): domain Bacteria; phylum Acidobacteriota; class Vicinamibacteria; order Vicinamibacterales; family 2-12-FULL-66-21; genus DATAEE01. The sequence goes on from DATAFJ010000047.1 coordinate 9,423, forward strand.
GAGACCGGCAGGAGCAGCAGCGCGATGAAGACCGTTCGGGACACGATCAGAATTTGTACGCCAAGACCCAGTCGAAGTGATGGTTGCGGCGTTCGTCGCCGGTTCCAGGTGAGGTGCCCAACCAGCGGTACTCGAACGACGCGTCGATCTCCGGCGTCAGCGCGAAGATCATGTTTCCGTACGCCGTCCGGTTCAGCCTGCGCACCAGCATCGCCCGCTCGTCGTCCGTTACCTGATCGACGCCGCCGCCCAGGTTGAACGATACAGGCGATCCGGGAAAGAGCTGGAGCTCGGCCCAGCCGCCTGCGGCGCGCGCGTCGAGGCCGAGCGCGCCCCCGAACGCGTCGATGTTGTCGCCGACGAAAGCCTCGCCCGCGATCCCGATTCGGTCGACGCGGATGAGAAAGTCGAGCGCCGCGGCCCAGCTCTCGGCCAGGTCGCCGCCTCGCCGCTCCCACCCGTAGTGACCGGACACACCTGCTCCAGCGAGCCGCTTCGCGTCCGCCTCGCCGCTCGAAAAGCCCAGATGCGCCTGCACCCCGGGACGCTGCGAGCGCTCGCCCGAGAGCGCCGGCGGAACGAACCGGTAGTCCTCGATCGCCAGGTCGCCACCGATCGGCGCGACGATGCCGGCCGAGACGCGAACGCGCTGCGTCCCGAGAGCCTGCTCCACGCGGGCCTGCGGCGTCCGCAGGTAGAGATTCCCCGACCGGAAGAGCGCCGGAAACGCAAACGCCGCCAGCGACGTCGGGTCGCGCGGCGCGAGGATCATGTGATCCTGGCCGATCTCGACCGCCGTGTGATCGCCGTCGAGCCTTGCGTAGGCGACGAGGAGCCGCGGCAGCCCCATCACCTGCCCCGTCTGAAATCCGGGGATGCCGCCGAAAAAGTCCATCGCCACCACGGCGCTCGCCCGCGCCCCACCCACTGTCGGTCCATCCATCGTCAAACCGATGCGCGTCTGGCGCAACGTCGCGCTGAACGTGCCGAGATGGCCGTCGGCCGGCGGCGCGGCCACGAGGTTGGGATTATCGAGCCAGTTCGCCGTCGCGGAGTTCGCGAACACGTTCGCGTGGACGGTGCCGAAGATCTTCACCGGCATCTTCGACGTCGATTCAACTTTGGTCTGCGCAAGTTCCGCCACCTGGGCGTGCAGGACATCGAGCGACGCCTGCGGCGCCGCGGCCGGGGCCGCGGGCTGTTCGGCGGGCGCCGGCGCCGCCGGCGGCTGAGGTACCGCCGAGGCTCGGAGCGCCGTCACCTCCCCACGCAGCTGCTGAATCTCGGCCTTGAGCGCCGCGAGCTCCTGCCGGATATCGGCTTGCGGCTCCTGGGCCGCGGCCGGAACGGCCGCGGACGTGGCGCAGACAAACGCCGCCGCCGCGAGTGACCAGGTACGTAGCCTCGGAAACATATTCATCTCTCCGCCGCGGATCTCTTCACTAAAGCCGCGGATGACGCGGAATACGCGGAATCCCCAACTCTTCTTAAGCCACGGACTACGCGGAATGAGCGGACACCCTCTGTTTAACGCCGCAGACTCCGCGGACGCACTACCCTCTGCCCCGGATCGCGCGGACCGCGCACCCCACCACAAAATACCGATACTACTGTTTCCGGAGGGGACTCTTAGCCTCGGACAGAGCAACGGTTGAGCTGGTTCAGAATTCAGAACCGTCCGGGCAATCCGCGGCATCCGCGGCGCGTCGACCGGCGTGGTCCGCGTGTTCCGCGGCCCGATTCTGTATTCTGTATTCTGAATTGTGGCGTTCTAGAGTTCCCGCCGCCCCTGCATCGCGCGCTGCATCGTGATCTCGTCGGTGTACTCGAGATCGCTGCCCACCGGCACCCCCATGGCGATCCGCGTGACGCGGACGCCCAGCGGCTTGAGGAGCCGCGCCAGGTAGATGGCCGTCGCCTCGCCCTCGACGTTCGGGTTGGTGGCGATGATGACCTCCTCGATCTCTCCGGTGCCCACGCGGCTGATGAGCGGTTTGATCCTGAGATCGTCTGGACCTATGCCCTGCAGCGGCGACAGCGCGCCCATCAGTACGTGATACAGGCCCTTGAACTCGTGGGTCTTCTCGATGCCGGTCACGTTCTCCGGCTGTTCGACGACGCAGATGACGCGGTGGTCGCGGTCGGGATGCGTGCAGTAGTAGCAGGGATCCGCCTCGGTGATGTTGCTGCACACCGAGCAGTACGTGACGCGCTCCTTCACCTCGCGCATCGTGTTGGCGAGCCGCTCGATGTCTTCGCGGGGGGTCTTGAGCAGGTGAAAGGCGAGGCGCTGCGCGCTCTTCGCGCCGATGCCCGGCAGCCGCTGGAGCTCTTCCACGAGCCGGGCCAGCGGGTCCGGCCTGGCTGGCGACATCAACGCAGGCCCAGGCCGCCCATCAGCCCGCCCATCTGCTTCTGCAGGGCCTCGTCGACCTTTCGCTGCGCGTCGTTGATCGCGGCGAGGATCAGATCCTGGAGCATCTCGACGTCCTCCTTCGAGACCGCCTCCGGATCGATCCTGAGCGTCTGAATCTGCTTGGTGCCGTTCATGACGACGGTCACCATGCCGCCGCCGGACGTGGCCTCGACTTTCATCTCGGCCATCTGCTTCTGCATCTTTTCCTGCATCTGCTGGGCCTGTTTCATCATCTGCTGGATGTTCACTACATTTCCTCGACGTTCTTGATCTCGGCCCCGAACACCTCGAGCATGGCCTGCACGCCTTCGTTTTCGAGCGCGCGCGCTTTCAGGGTGGTCTGCCGGTCCTGCCTGGGTGCGGCCGGCGCTTCCGCGCCGGGCGCCGAGGGCGCCGCCCCTTCGAGGCCGAGCACCGTCACTTTCCTGCCGGCGATCTCCGACGCCAGCGTCTCGAGCCACGGACGGTTCTGTTCGAGCTGCGCGCGAAGCGTCTTGTGCGCGGGACCGAATATGAACGTCACGCGGTCGCGCGCCATGTCGATCCGCTGCGCCTGCGCGATGACCGTGCCGTAGAAGAACTTCTTCTGGCGGCGCACCTCCGCGAGGAACGCCTCCTTGACGTCGCCGCCCACGATGGGACCGCTCGACGTCGATGGCTGTGCCGGCGCGGGTAGCGGTGCGGCCGCGGCCGTCGTGCCGACCGGCTCCGGGATTTCGGATCGTGAACCAGTCGCAAGACGCGGCTTCTCGGGCTCCGGCGCCGGTCTCGGTGCCGCTTTTTCTGCCGGCCGTGGCTGCGGCGCGACCGGGGCCGTCGGTGGTCTGGGTAAGCCGGCCGAACCGGTGGTCAGGGCGGCGATGACGTCGGCGATGGGCGTCAGCTTGCGCAGGTGGAGCCAGCGCAGGAGCGCCATCTCGAGATGGAAGCGCGGCTGCGCCGAGACGCGCAGCTCCTCGTCCGCGCGCGACAGGACGTCGAACGCGCGCATCAGGTCCTCGCGGGAGAAGCGGGCGGCGAGCGCCTTGAGCCGATCGCGCTCCGCCTCCTGGGCGATCTCCGCGTCGCTCAGCCGCGTCGGATCGATCGAGATGACGAGGAGGTCGCGAACGGCGCGCGCGAGCTCGCGGGCGACGGTGCGCAGGTCGTGTCCGGCCTCGACCGCGCGACCTGACAGCTCGAAGATTGCCGCCGCGTCCTCGCGGGCGACAGCGTCGATCACGTCGAAGACCAGATCCCTGCGCACGAGGCCGAGCACGGTCGATACGGCCTCGGCGTCGATCGTCACCGTCTCGGCTCCGGGGCCCCCGGCCCCGGGGGCGGCGAAGCCGACGACCTGGTCGAGCGCCGACAGCGCGTCGCGCATGCTGCCTTCCGCCGCGCGCGCGATGAGCATCAGCCCTGCGTCATCTATCGTGATCTGCTCGGCGCCGGCAACCTTCCTGAGCTGATCCGCGATGGCCTTGAGGCTGACCGCCTTCAGCTCGAAGAGCTGCGAGCGCGACTGGATCGTCGGAGGCACCTTGTCGAGCTCGGTCGTGGCCATCATGAAAACGACGTGCGGCGGCGGCTCTTCGAGCGACTTGAGGAGCGCGTCGAACGCGTGTGCCGACAGGCGATGCACTTCGTCGATGATGAAGATCTTGTGGCGGTCGCGCACCGGCGTGATGCCGAGCCCCGCGATGATGATGTCGCGGATCTTGTCGACCTGCGTGTGCGTGGCGGCGTCGATCTCGAGGACGTCGATGTCTCGTCCTTCGGCGATCTCCACGCACGGCTCGCACACGCCGCATGGCTCCGGGGTCGGCCCCTTCACGCAGTTGAGCGCGCGCGAGAGAATGCGCGCCGTCGTCGTCTTGCCGACGCCGCGCGGACCGGCGAACACGAACGCGTGCGCGATCCGCCGGCTGGCGAGCGCGTTTCTGAGCGTCTCGGTCACGCCGCGCTGGCCGACGACCTCGTCGAACCGCCGGGGCCGCCATTTGCGGGCAAGCACTTGGTAGGACACGATGATGATGTGGACGCGGCGCGCCCCACCGCGGTCCGGAAGACCTGCGGCACATGGCAGAGACTGCTTAGCGCTGCTGCCTTCCGGCCCTGACGCGGTTCACAGGCTGCGATTGCACAGGGTCCGAACCGCGGTGCGGCGCGCCCAGAACCCGATTATATCCGCGAAAACCCGCGCTTGCTCTACGATTGAGCGCATATGCATGCGCTGCTCCTCTTCGTCCATTCGCTCTTCCGCTGGGTCGTCATCCTCCTGGGCCTCTACGCGGTCGTCGCCGCGTCCGGGCGCCGCGACGCCCGGCCCGGCCGCTGGTTCGCGATCACGCTCGACATCCAGTTCCTGCTCGGGCTGATCCTGTACTGGCTGAGCCCGATCACGTCGGGCGCGATCGCCAACATGGGTGCGGCCATGCAGAACCGGGTCATACGATTCTGGGCGGTGGAGCACGTGACGTCGATGGTCCTCGCGCTCGCGCTGGCGCACATCGGCGTCGCGCGCGCGCGGAAGGGCAAGGGAGGCGCAGCCGTGCTGTTCGTGCTCGCGCTCCTGGCAATCCTGATCGGGATCCCCTGGCCGTTTCTGCCGTACGGACGTCCACTTGTCCCGGCGCCTTAGCGCTGAGTTGTGAGCGTTGAGCTTTGAGCTGTGAGCTATGAGCTATGAGCTTTGAGTATTGAGTTCGGGGCCTCGTAACTCAAGGCTCACAGCTCAGGACTCAAACGGGGTATGCTTGGCCAGGCCCGGATGCAGATCGACCCGGCTCTTGGGGGACGAGCGCCCGGCCACGTCGTGCACTTCTACCAGAGCGACGCGGCATTAGGTGCGACCGTGGCACGGTTCCTGTTCGCCGGATGGCGGACCCGTCAGCCGCTGGTCGTGCTGGCGACGCGGCCCCACCGTGACGCCATCGCCGACAGCCTGCGCGCGCTCGGGTGCGACTGCGACGATCCCTCCCTCACGTTCGCCGACGCCGAGGAGACGCTGACCTCCTTCATGACCGGCGACGGACTCGACGTCGATCGATTCAAGCTCAGTATGGAACGTCTGTTCGAGCACAGCCGCCGCGAGAGCGACCGTCGGCGCGTGCTGTTTTACGGCGAGATGGTGGACCTGCTGTGGCGTGACGGGCACGCCGCCGCCGCGCTCGAGCTCGAGGAGCTCTGGAACGAGCTCGGTCGCGGGCGGTCGTTCTCGCTCTTGTGCGGCTACGCGATCGGCCGATTTGCCGAGCCCGATCAGGCAAGTGGGTTCGACGCCGTGTGCCGCCTGCACGAGCACGTTATCGACGGCGTTCCGCGTTGATCCATCCGGAGCCTGTCGTTCTCGAGGGGCGAGGCATTCGCCTCGAGCCGCTCACCGACGATCATCACGAAGCCTTGGCGGCGGCCACGAAAGACGGCCGCCTGTGGGAGCTCTGGTTCACGGCGATCCCGCCCCCGGAGGGCATGCGGGCGTACGTCGCCGACGCGCTGAAGGGACAGCGCGACGGACATATGCTCCCATGGGTCGTCCGCGATCTCACGAGCGACGCCATCATCGGCTCCACCCGCTACCACGACATCGTCCCCGCCATCGATCGCGTGGAGATTGGATACACGTGGTACCGCGAAAGCGTCCAGCGGACGCACGTGAACACGACCTGCAAGCTGCTGCTGCTCCAGCACGCGTTCGAGTCACTCGGGTGCAAGGTCGTGGGGCTTCGCACGGACAACTTCAACTTCCGATCGCAGCGCGCGATCGCCGCGCTCGGCGCGAAGCTGGACGGCGTGATTCGGCATCACTTGCTCCGCCGCGACGGAACGGTGCGCGACTCGGTGATGTACAGCATTCTCACGGCGGAGTGGCCGGACGTGAAGCGGCACCTCGAGTTCCGGCTGGCGCGCCACGCGAAGTGATGCGGGCGCGAGCCACGGAGTACACGGATTACACGGAGCCGCGGATTACACGGGTTAAACGGGCCACGGATTACACGGAGCCACGGATTACACGGATTACGCCGATTAATTGTGAAAGCCAGGACACGATCTGACAGTCGTGGTCGACACCCTTCAACGTCCCGACGGAGAACGTGTCCTGCGCGCCGCAGTAGCCTGGGCACTCGCTCTCCAACTCGCCGTGGGCTTCCTTCTCGCGTTGGCCTGCCTCCAGTGCCGCAATCCGCGCCTCAGTCACCACGCCGCCTTCCTGCGCCACCTTGGCCTCGAGGGCCCCGAGCCGCTTCTTCATCGTTTCCAAGTCAGGGCGCAGCCAGACATTCCGCACGCCGCCGGGTGAGATCAGATGGCCCTGCTCGGCCAGCTCGCTCGCCACGCGGACCTGCCCCCACGCCGGCTGTTCGAGCGCCACGGCCACAACTGCGGCTTCAACGCCCTCCGGCACCTATTCCGGAGGTTGGGCTTGCGGCGGCTGATCTCCCGCAGCGCTTCGACGCCGCCCACGCCGTACAGGTCCTGAAACCGATAGAAGCTGTCGCGGCTGTAGCCCATCACTCGACAGGCCCGCGAGACATTCCCCAGCTGGCGCCCGAGCTTCAGCAGCCCACGTTGCGTGTTGATGATTTTCTGCTCAGTCGTCATCGCTCCTCCCGAGCACGACTGTCAGATTACATCCTGACTAATCCACGCGGATTCTTCCAGCCAGTGCCCCCTCAAGAGAAACCGTCCGTGTCATCCGTGAAATCCGTGGCTGATCATCCGTGTCATCGGTGAAATCCGTGGCTAGCCATCCGTCATCCGTGAAATCCGTGGCTGATCATCCGTGTCATCGGTGAAATCCGTGGCTAGCCATCCGTCATCGGTGAAATCCGTGGCTGATCATCCGTGTCATCGGTGAAATCCGTGGCTAGCCATCCGTCATCGGGGAAATCCGTGGCTGACTATCCGTGTCATCGGTGAAATCCGTGGCTAGCCGTCCGTCATCGGTGAAATCCGTGGCTGACTATCCGTGTCATCGGTGAAATCCGTGGCTAGCCGTCCGTCATCGGTGAAATCCGTGGCTGACTATCCGCAAAATCAGCGAAATCCGTGGCTAGCCATCCTCATCGGTGAAATTCGTGGCTGACCATTCCGTGAAATCAGTGAAATCCGTGGCTGTCGTTCTCCGTGAAATCCGTAGCCCCTTGTGATATGTATGATTCACATATATGGCGATCACACAGTACCCAAGGATCCGCCCCGGCCATGCCTGACTTCAGAGCCGTCGTACGCCGGCACCTGTTGTCTCTCTCGCTCCCGAACGACCAGGAGCTCAAGGTTGTAGAGGAGCTTGCGTCCCAGCTAGAGGACGCGTACGAGACCCTCACCGCCCGGGGCCTTTCGGAGGACGAAGCGCTGGCTGAGCTCCACCGCCAGCTTCCCGATCCCAGGACGTTCGAACACGGGCCGCTTGCCGGCAGGCCGAAGCGCGCCATCCTGTCCATGTTGCGCGAGCTCGCGGGCGTCGGCTTCATCCGCGATCTCCAGTCGAGCCTTCGGCTGTTCCTCAAAGATCGAGCCTTTACGGCGACTACCCTTCTCACGCTCGCGATATGCCTGGGCGCCAACGCCGCAATCTTCACCGTGGTCTACACCGTGCTCCTCCGGCCGCTCGCGATCCCCGACGACGATCGCATCGTCGCGCTGGGAGACGTGTACCCGACCGTCACGCCGAATGACATCCTGTCGAACACCGCGCCGTCCTACTTCGACCGTCTCGAAGCGGTAACGACGCTCGAGGATCAGGCGCTCTTCGGCCTCTGGTTCGACACGATCGCGATCGACGGCGCCCCGGAAGAAGTACGCGGAATGCGCGCGACACCGTCGCTCTTCCGCCTCCTCCGCACGCCGCCCGCTCTCGGGCGGACGTTCACGGAAGCGGAGGGTCAGCCCGGCGCCGAGCACAAGGTCATTCTGAGCCACGGCCTGTGGCAGCGGCTCTATGGCGCCGACCCTGACGTGGTAGGCAAGGACCTCCGGCTCGGCTGGACGGGACAGCGGTACACGGTCGTCGGCGTGATGCCGCGCGGGTTCTCGTTTTTCGACCTCGGCGACGATGGACACGCGAAGGCGGCGGGCGACGGCGTCCAGTTCTGGATACCGATCGCGTTCACCGCCGCTCACCGGTCGAACGACGCGCGCACGCGATACCAGTTCTTCCACGTCGGCCGGATCCGCGCCGGCGCCACCATCGAGCAGGTGCGCGCGCAGACCGACGCCTTGAACCAGGCGAATTTCGAACGCTTTCCGGAGCTGGGCCTCGCCGAGCTGGGCATGTACACGGCCGTAACCCAGCTCCAGAAGGCGCTTACCCGGCCGGTGCGCCGCATCCTTTATTTGTTGTGGGGCGGCGCCGCGTTCGTCCTGCTGATCGGGATCCTCAACATCGCCAACCTGTGCCTGGCCCGATCGACCGTGCGCGCGCGCGAGCTGGCCACGCGGCTGGCGCTCGGCGCGGGCACGGTCCGGGTCACGCGACAGCTCGTCCTCGAGGGCCTGCTCCTTGCCGCGGTGGGCGGAGCGGCCGGGTTGGGCGTGGCGATCTGGATCCTGCGGACGCTGGAATCGAGCGGCATGCCGGACCTGCCGAACGCGGCGTCGGTCCAGATCGACACTACCGCAGTCGGCTTCACGGCGGCTGCATCTGTACTGGTGGGCGTGTTGATTGGCCTCGTTCCGGCCGCCACGATGGGCGGATTGAAGCTCAATCAGGCGCTCGCCGCCGGCAGCCGCCTCGGCACGAGCGGACGGATGTCGCGCACCTTCCGGCGTGGGCTCGTCGTGGCGCAGGTCGCATTGTCTGTGGTCCTGCTCATCGGCGCGGGGTTGCTGCTCACCAGCTTCCGCAATCTCCTGGCGGTGGACGCCGGGTTCGACGCCAATCGCGTGACGACCGCGACGATCTTCCCGCCGCCGTCGCGCTACCCGGACGAGCGCGCCACCGCCGCGCTGATCGATCGCGTTCTCGAGACGGTGCGCGGCGTTCCCGGCGTCGAGGCGGCCGGGATCACGTCGAACATCGCGCTGAGCGGCCGCACGAGCCCGGCCAGTGTGTCCCCTGTCGGCTACGTCCCTCGGCCCGGCGAGGCTGTCGCGCTGCCGTCGGTCGTGAGCGTCACACCCGGCTATTTCGAAGCGATGTCGACGCCGCTCCTCCGGGGGCGTTACTTTGCCGAGAGCGATCGGGACAACAGCCTCCCCGTCGCGATCGTCGACCAGCGTCTCGCCGGGCGGTTCTGGCCCGATGAAGATCCGATCGGAAAGCAGATTCAGCGCGGCAACTCCGGGCCATACACCGTTGTAGGAGTGGTTCGCAGCATCCGGTTCGAGAGCCTGGCGGGAGATGCCGAATCGGTTGGTACTGCGTATTTCCCGCACACGCAGGCGCCGCCGCTCGGCCGGCTCCGCTGGATCGCAGTCAAGGCGAACATGGAATCGTCGATCCTCATCCGCGCCGTCCGTTCGGCATTGATGGCGATCGATCCCGACCTGCCTCTCTCCGACATCCAGACGATGACTCAACGCACGTCGCGTTCGGTCGTCGCGCAGAAGCTCGCCATGGCTCTCGCAAGCGCCTTCGGCATCGTCGCGCTCCTTCTGTCGGCCCTCGGCATCTACGGAGTGCTGACCTACGTCGTCTCGCAACGGACGCGGGAGATCGGGATCCGCGTGGCGCTCGGAAGTACGTCGCGCGGCATCTTCCGGCTCGTTTTCAGGGAAGGCGTGATGCTCGTGGGCGGCGGACTGCTTTTGGGCCTGGCGGGAGCGCTCGCGCTCGGCCGGGTGCTGGAAGATCAGGTCTTCGGGGTGAGGACGTCGGATCCGTTCGTCCTCGGCATGGTCGCGTGCGGGACGGCGATTATCGCGCTCCTCGCGTGCGTCTCGCCGGCGCATCGCGCGGCGCGGGTCGACCCGCTGAACGTGTTGACCGAGCAGTAGCTCTCTACGGGCTGACGGCGAGGAACAGGTAGGCCGCGACGAGCGCGAGATGCACGCCGGCCTGCAGCAGCGTCGGGCGGCCGGGAACGACGGTCAGCGTGGTGACGACGCACGTCAGTG
>DATAFJ010000157.1:0-2456 GCA_036257535.1 Vicinamibacterales bacterium
ATTTGCCGCGCTCCTCGGCGGCATCTTCACGTTTTTCATTCTGGAAAAGCTGGTGCTCTGGCGCCACTGCCACGATTCCGCGGACTGCATGGTCCACAAGTCCACGGCGTCGCTCGTCATCATCGGCGACGCATTCCACACGTTCGTCGATGGCGCGGTGATCGCCGCCGCCGTCATGACGTCGGTGCCGCTCGGAATCACGACGGCGCTGGCGATCGCGGCGCACGAAGTGCCGCAGGAGGTGGGCGACTTCGCGATCCTGATGGCGGCGGGATATCCGGCGCGGAAGGCGTTCGCGCTGAACCTGCTCGCAGGCCTCGCGGGTCTTGTCGGCGCGGCCCTCATGCTGGGATCGGCCGCATCGGCGCCCCGTCTTCTTCCGTGGGTGCTCGCCTTCGCCTCCGGCAACTTCCTCTACGTGGCGATGGCGGATCTGATTCCCAGTCTTCACCGCGGCGGTCCGGGGCACGCGGCCGCGACCAATGGCGGCGCCTTTCTCCAGGTGCTCCTGATCGCGGCGGGCACCGCGACGATCGTCCTCCTGTAAGCGCGGCGGCCGGGGAGTGATGCCGGAAGCGGACAATCCGGCTCCGGCCGTCCTCCGTAAATTCAACCAACAAGGCCTCGTGCGGCCGGCACCGACTGGCACCGCCTTTGCCTTGTGTAGGAGTGCAGTCAGTCAGCTCCCTGCAGTGAATACCCCCCACGCAGGAGTGGAGGTGCTTTGTGCTCCAGCGTACTCGTTACTTTTCCATCGCGGCCCTGCTCGCCGGACTCTGGCTGGCGCCATCGGCTGCGCTCGCTTCGGATCGAGACGACTACCAGATCTTCAAGGACGCCGCGCGGCGCGTGACGACCTACACGCAGTTCACGATCTTCGACGATGTCCGGGCGTCGGTCGACGGCGGCGTGGTCACCCTGACCGGCAAGGTGACGATGCCGTACAAGCGCAAAGACATCGAAGCGCGGGTGGCGCGCGTTCACGGCGTTCGGCAGGTCGTCAACAACATCGGCGTGCTGCCGGTTTCGATCTTCGACGACGAGCTGCGATTCCGCATCGCGCGGGCAATTTATCGAAACCCGTCGTTCTGGCACTATGCGGCGATGGCGGACCCGCCGATTCACATCCTCGTCGAGCGCGGCCGCGTGACGCTGACGGGCGTGGTCAACAGCAACGTCGAGCGAATGCTCGCGCGGTCGATCGCGACGGGATTCGGCGCCTTCTCGGTCAGCAGCGAGCTGCGCACCGACGCAGAGGTTGCGACCGAGATGGAAAAGATCAAGAGCTGAGCTACGGCGAGCGGAGCTGCTCAGGGGCCCGGCGCTTTCGTCCGCGCCGGGCCGTCCACCAGATGATGGCGCCAAGCAGCAGTACGGCGGCGCCGAAGGCGCCGGCGAAGAGCCGCAGCGTGCGGCCGAGAATCGACCGGAAATCAACGCGCGCTTCCATCTCCAGCGGCTTCGCGGCGAGCCGGTCGGAAAGGCGCTGCTCCCACGTCAGGATGTTTCCACGATCGACGTCGCGAGTCTCTCCCGTCTCCACGTCGCGGACGTTGTGGTATCGGATGATGCTCGGCAGGTGCAGCCTGAACGCGACGATCTCCGACCCGTTCCATCCGGCCCACGACGGCGTCGGCCGGGGCGCCCCGCGGACCACCTGCTTGTAGGTTCGAGTCTCCCCCTGCTCGCTGAGCGCGTACTCCGACCAGTCGAACGGACGCGCCGCCGGGAGGCGCCGGACGTCGTCCACTTCGAGCCGAATCTGGACGAACCGCCGGCCGTCCCGCCGCCAGGGCCTGCTCACCCGGGTGACCCGGGTCACGTCTGATTCATACGCGCTGCGCACGCGCTGCCGGTCGAGCCGGGCGTCTGCGTCAGTCGGCAAATTCAGCCCGCGAAGCGCGACGAGCGCAGCGACCGACGCGTTGACGACAACCGTGGCCGAGCCGTCGAGGTCGAGATACATCTCCTCCTCGTACTCGTACTGACGGATGAGACGGCCGCCGCAAGAGAGAGAGCTGCCGACGAAGATCACCAGGAGGAGCGCGCGCAGAACCATCAAGGGGTAGATGATAAGATCTTTTTCAGATCTCGACGCCAGATCACCAAATCACCAGATCACCAAATCGCCAAATGTCCCGGGTTTATCTGATCGACGGCTCCTCGCAGATGTATCGCGCGTTTCACGCGCCCATCCGGACGCCGGAGGGGACGCCGCTCAGAGATGCGCAGGGCCGGCCGACAAACGCGGTCTACATCTTCGTCACGATGCTGCGGAAGCTGCTGAAGGAGCACCAGCCCGAGCTCATCGCCGCATCCTTCGATCTGCCGGGGCGGACGTTCCGCGACGACCTCGTGTCGGACTACAAGGCCAACCGGCGGCCGATGCCCGAGGAGCTGGCCGGGCAGATTCCGCTCGTGCACCGCGCCTGCGAAGCGCTTGGCGTGCCGATCCT
>DATAFJ010000058.1:0-5684 GCA_036257535.1 Vicinamibacterales bacterium
TCGGTTCGAACACCCAGACATAGGTCAGGATGATTGCGACGATCGACAGGCTGAAGGGCACATGCCAGTTTAGTTGCCAGCAAAGAGCCGGTCGAGCGCCTGCTGGCTCGATTTCCGGAACGCTTCCACGCGGCCCGCGTCCGATACGCGATAGCTCGAGAGCCAGACCATGACGCCGGTCTCGCCGCCGGCTCTGTGCGTGGCCACGCGGAACACGCCATCCTCGAGCTCGCGAACGGCGCCCGAGAACTCCTTCTCGGGAAGAACCATCAGGATCTTGCCGCTCAGCTGTTCTCCAGCCGGGGTCTTCACCGCGTACCCATGCCCTTCGGCGAGGACGGGCGCATCCAGCGCGAAGCCGTCGGTCAACACGCGCCGCCAGGCCGTGCCGCGCGGCTCCGTCGTCGACTGGCGGGCCATCGCCGCGACGCGATCGCGGCCCGAGTGCCGTTCGACGTAAAACCGCAGGTTCCGCAGCTCCGACTGCCAGCCGGTGCTGACGCCCTCGAACTCGTCGTCCCAGTCCCCGCCGCGCTCGAAGCCGGAATGCACCAGCCGCAGCCGTGTGGAGCCTGCGTGAGCCTCGAGCGTGACCTCGATCGCCACCGGCACGGGACGCACGCGTCCTTCAGACATCGGCTTCCCGTGCACGTCGAACGGGACGTAGCGATCCTGGACGAGCCGCAGCCGTTTGCCCGGCTCCCAGGCGTCGATGCGATGCTCCCAGTCCCACTGATCTCCCCACCCCCAGAACATCGTTCCGCCCGCACCCGGCGTCACGCGCGCCTCGAGCGGGAACCAGCGAACGAGCTCTCCCGCGTCGGTGAGAGCGTTCCAGACGGTTCCGGGATCGGCGGCAATGTCGATGGAGATGTCGAACGCGCGAGTTTTTTCGTCGGTAACCCTGACGGTCGGCGGCTCGGTGGTGATGGTCGGCGTTTTCGGATTCTCGGGACTCATGACTTCTTCTCCGACGCTGGATGGACGACGGTGAGGAGGTGGAAACGGCGGCCGCGTGGAGCCTTGTCGTCGTGATACCTGGCGACAAGGGCCGCCATCGCGCTCGCGAGCTCGTCGGCGAATGCGGCGCGATCCTCGGCGCTTGCGAACCGCACATCCGCTTCGAGGGTGAGAGTCGACAGGCGTTTGCCGGCGCGCCTGGCGGAAGAATGCAGCGTGGCAACGTCGCGGACAGCGTTGGCGGCGGCGCCCAGAAGGTATTCGGCACTGAAGCGGTCGTTGGCGATTTCGCTCGTGGTGCCGAGCGCTCCAAGCGCGTCCGGGCTGATGACGAACGCGCGCGCCGTCGCGCGGACCACACGCTCGACGCAATTTCCCTTGCGCCGTTCCTCGACCAGCTCCACGAGGCCCTCATGCTCAAGCTCGCGCAGGTGGTAATTCAGCCGCTGCCGCGGCACGCCGAACTTGCGCGCGAGGCCGGCGGCCGAGTCAGGCTCGACGAGCTCGGCCAGCAGCCTCCGCCGCGTCTTCTGGAGCGCGACGACCGCCTGGTCCGGGCCGGTGATGATGTCTAATGACTGCATGGTTCCTACCGACAGTTATTTTTGTCAAGACGAGAACTATTGTCAAGACTTGACCAACCCGTCCGCGAGGGCCGGGCGATAAACTTTCTGGCCATGACCGTCCGCCTGTTTGCGTGCCTGGGTCTTTCTGCGTCCCTTGCTTTCGGCCTCGTCTCCGCGGCGCGCGCGCCGCGCCCCGGCGTTGACTGGCCCTCTTTCCGCGGGATCGACGCCCGCGGCATCGGCGACGGCATAAGCACGCCCGTGACCTGGAACCTGGCGACCGGTCAGGGCGTGAAGTGGAAAACGCCCGTCGCCGGCCTCGGCCACTCGAGCCCGATCGTCTGGGGCGATCTCGTCTGCGTCGCCACGGCGACGAGCGACAGCGAGCAGAGCCTGAAGGTCGGGTTATACGGCGACATCGCGCCGGTCGACGACGACACGCCGAAGGCGTGGAAGGTCGTCTGCGTCGACAAGCGATCGGGCGCCGTCCGGTGGGGCCGCGAGCTCCATCGCGGCGTTCCGGCCGTGAAGCGCCACACGAAGGCCACGCACGCGAACTCGACCCTCGCCACCGACGGCGAGCGGATCGTCGCGTTCCTCGGATCCGAGGGCCTGCACGCGCTCGACATGAAGGGCCAGCCGCTCTGGAAGAAAGACTTCGGCGTGCTCGAGTCCGGTTTCTTCATGTTCCCGGCCGCGCAGTGGGGATTCGCGAGCTCGCCCGTCATTCACGACGGCCTGGTCATCGTGCAGGCCGACGTGTTCAAGGGCTCGTTCCTGGCTGCGTTCGACGCGAAGACCGGCAAGGAGATCTGGCGCACGCCGCGCTCCGACGTACCCACCTGGAGCACTCCGGCCGTCGTCACCGGCGCAGGGCCCGCGCAGGTCGTCGTCAATGGCTGGCGCCACATCGGCGGCTACGACCTGAAGACGGGGAAAGAGCTCTGGCGGATGAAAGGGGGCGGCGACATTCCGGTGCCGACGCCGATCACGGCGCATGGCCTGATTTTCATCACGAACGCGCACGGAGCGGCGTCGCCGATCTATGCCGTGAAGCCGACGGCGACGGGAGACATCTCGCTCGCCGGCGAGGCGCGCACAAACGATCACATCGCCTGGAGCCAGAACCGTGAAGGCGCGTACATGCAGACGCCGCTCGTCTATGGCGACTACCTGTATGTGTGCCGCGACAACGGCGTGCTGAGCGTCTACGACGCCAGAACAGGAGAACGCAAGTACCAGCAGCGCCTCGCCGACGGAAAGACCGGCTTCACCGCGTCAGCCGTCGCCGCGAACGAGAAGATCTACTTCACGTCGGAAGAGGGCTCCGTCTACGTCATCAAGGCCGGTCCCGTCTTCGAGTTGCTGGCCGAGAACACCCTCGGCGAGACCGCAATGGCAACGCCGGCGATCTCGGAGGGCGTTCTTTTCTTCCGCACGCGCGGGCACCTCGTTGCCGTAGGTCCCTAAGCCCCAGGCCCCAAGCCCCAAGCCCCAGGCCCTAAAGACTCGAGAGCCGCCGGGCAGTGACGACGACGTCCGGATCCTTCACGACGAGCGCGGTCGCGCGACCTTCAGCCATTTCGAAGCCGATGCGCACCGCATCGGCACCGACCGGATGGAACTGCAGCGAGCCGACATGGATGAGGCCGCGCGGGGTCCCACCGGTCCGCAGGATCGTCGGGACACCGTTCTTCCCCTCGCCGACCTCGAACCGGTCCGCGGGACCACTCCCGAACGTATAGGTGCCGACGAGGCCGGCGATCTCAGCCGGGCTCAGGGCCGTCGGCGCGTACGCGGGGTCGGCGTCACCGAGCGACGTCAGGTAGCGCAGGACCTCGGCCGCTTTCTCGCCGCCCGCGCGCGCATGCGCGAGCAGCGTGATGCCGTGCGGCCCGCGCGTCCGCTGGATGCCCGGCGTTCCGGCGATCGCCGACTTGACGACGTCGAGCTGGCCGAGCATCCCCGCGGTGAAGAGCGTGGGCCGCGCGCCTTTCGAAATCAGGTACTCCGCTATCGGACGGTTGCCTACGTGCGATGCGGCGTCGATCGCGCTCTCCCAGTCGCCGAATCCCCAGTCCCATGCCGCCTTCGCCAGCGCGGGCTGGCGATCCACGAGCTGACGGACTCGGTCGAAGTTGCCGTGCGAAACGCCCACGACTTCCTTGACGACGTCTGAAGCGTGGGCTGGAAACTGATCGCCGACCTGCGGCTGCGATGCCGCGCCGGCGAGGGGTGCCGCCGCGATGACAGGCGCGGCGGCGAGGAACCGGCGCCGGGAAACGAATTCAGTCATACGGGAAGAGATACGACACCTCCTCGTCTCGCGCCACCCAGAACGCGTCTTAGAAAAATGTGAGCGCCGAAGCGCTGCTCAGTCACTAGGTTGCAGCCGCCGACCGACCTCGCGGACGATCACATCGGCAATCTCGGCCTGCACGGCGAGCGTCAGCGCCGGCCGATCGAACCGGTTCGCCCAGAGGTGCCGCTCGTCGCTCGTGCGAACGAGGTGTCCAACGACCCGGACGCGCTCTCCATCGCGCTGGACCTGACCGAGGACGACATACTCGACGCCGAGCTCGGCGCCGATGGCCTTGATGTCGCGGAAGCCCCGGGTGCGCCGGAGGATCGCGGCGTTGCCCACGACGGCGAGCCGCGGCGGCCCGGGCCACTTCGCGAGCCCCGCCACCGTGGCGTCCGCAAGCCCCTCGGCGATGCGATCGTATTCGGCGGATCCGGTCTGGTTGTCGAACGGAACGACCGCGACGGCGACGGCTGCCGACGCGCGGGTCGTCCACTGCCAGACCACGAAGAGTGCCGCAGCCGCGGCAACGGCGAGTATCGCACCGATGGCGGCGAATCGCGCGTAGGTCGCAGCCCCAGGCCGATCCTCGGATAGCGCGGTGGCTGGCGCCAGTGCGGCCGTTTCGCGGGCGTCGGCCACGGGGGCTATGAATCGATATCCGCGTTTGGGAATGGTCTCGACGTAGCGCGGCGAGTCCGCCGTGTCTCCGAGCGCCGATCGGATCTGCGCGATGCAGAAGTTCAGCCCGCGCTCGAAATCGACGAACGTCTCGTCGCCCCAAACGTGACGGCGGATCTCGTCGCGCGTGACGATCGCGCCGGCGCGTTCCACCAGCAACGCAAGGACGCGGGCCGGCTGCGGCTGCAGCCGCACGGGGGTGCCCCCGCGCGTCAGCTCACCGGTGGCGGATTCGAATTCGAACTGCCCGAATCGGTAACGCAGAGGCATCGCGACACTGACACAGGGACCACAGAATACTGGACCTCAGTGGACTCTGTGCGCTCGGTGTTTGACTAGGAGAATCTCTGTGGACCCTGTGTGATCCCACCCTGTAAGGGGCTGTTCCGATCTGAAGCAGCGAGGGGGCTGACCGCGCGCAAAACCGGCGGATCCGGTGGTTCGCCGCAGGCCTCGTTTTTGCGTGCCGGATGACACTTACCCCCCGTGACGGAGGGCCCGCCAGACGGGCTCAGAGGCGATGAAAATAGCTCTCGGCCGGCTCGAGGAAGTCAACAAGGAGCTGTGGCTCCTCCTGTCTGTTTTCTCGATCTGTTTCCTGCTCAATCTGCTCATCGACAGCCAGCGGATGGTCCTCAGCTTCTACACGCTGCCGACGCTCGGCTCCGCATACATCTACGGCCGCAGGCACGCGACACTGACGGCGTTCGGGAGCGTCCTGCTCGTCACGCTGATGGTCTGGTACAACCCGGTGCTCTTCGCGGCGAGCATGCCGATGCCGTCGAGCGTCACGACCTGGCTCGACATCACGGTCTGGGGCGGCGTGCTCATGGTCACCGGCTACTCGATGGGAACGCTCTACGAGCACAAGTCGGCGCAGATCGACGAGCTGCGGCAGACGTATCACGGCGTGCTCATGATCCTTCGACACTTCATCGCCAAGGACTCCTACACAGAGAACCATTCGTATCGTGTGTCGGTGTACGCGGCGACCATCGCGTCGCAGCTCGAGCTCCCGCCCGGACGCGTCGAAGACGTCCGCGCCGCCGCGCTGCTGCACGACATCGGCAAACTCGACATCAGCCGCGAACTGCTCTACAAGGCCGCGCGCCTGACTGAAGAGGAGTTCAAGCACATGCAGGAGCACGTCAACCGAGGCGTCTCGATCCTGGAAC
>DATAFJ010000091.1:0-2951 GCA_036257535.1 Vicinamibacterales bacterium
AACCGCATCAAGCTCGGTGCGTTCGGGCTGGCGGAGCGGGTCCACGCCATCAACGTGCAGGGTGCGCGCATCGCCCGGCACGCGGCGCGCGAACAGGCGTACGTCGCGGGTGCGATCGGCCCGCTCGGCATCCGGATCGAACCGTGGGGCAAGACCGGTGTCGACGAAGCGGAGGAGTATTTCCGCGATCAGGCGCGCGCGCTGCTCGAAGGAGGCGTCGATCTCTTCATCCTCGAGACGTTCCGCGATCTGAACGAGATGGCGGCTGCGCTTCGCGCGGTCCGCAGCGTGTGCCGGCTTCCGGTCGTCGCGCAAATGACGACCGAAGAGGATGGCAACAGCCTCGACGGAACGCCGCCGGAGAAGTTCGGTCCGGAGCTCGAGGCGATCGGCGCGGATGCGATCGGCGTGAACTGCAGCGTCGGCCCGGCTGCGATGCTCGACACGGTCGAGCGGATTGCGCGCGTGACGCAGTCCCGTCTCACGGCGCAGCCGAACGCCGGCAAGCCGCGCGACGTCGAGGGGCGCAACATCTATCTCTGCTCGCCGGAATACATGGCGTCGTACGCGCGCCGCTTCATCCTTCATGGCGTGAAGATCGTCGGCGGCTGCTGCGGGACGACGCCCGATCACATCCGGCAGATCAAGGCGGCCGTCAGGGCGCTCGCGCCTCCGGCACCGCACGTCGCCGATCAGAAATCGTCGTCGGCGGGCGCGCGTCGGGAGTCTTCGTCGCTTGCGACGGCGGAAGGGGCGCGTCCGGTCGATCGGGACGCCAAGTCGCGGATGGCGAACGCGCTCGGGCGGAATAACTTCGTCGTGTCAGTTGAGCTGCTGCCGCCGCGAGGCCACCGGACCGACGGGCTGGTGGATCGCGCGCGCGCCCTTAAGATCCACGGCGTCGATCTCGTCGCCGTTCCGGACAGCCCGCGCGCCAGCGCGCGGATGAGCGGCCTGGCGATGGCGGTGCTCGTTCAGCAGCAGACGGGCCTCGAGCCGATCCTGCACTACGCCTGCCGCGATCGAAATCTGCTGAGCATGCAGTCGGATCTGCTCGGCGCCCACGCGATGGGCGTCCGGAACCTGCTGATCATCACCGGTGACCCGCCGAAGGCGGGGGACTACCCGGACGCCACGGCCGTGTTCGACGTCGATTCGATCGGGTTGACCAACGTCGTGTCGCGGCTGAACAGCGGGCTCGACATCGGCGGTCAGGCGATCGGTGCGCCGACTGCGTTTCACATCGGCGTGGCGCTCAACCCGGCCGCGCCGAATCTCGACGAGGAGATCCGGCGCTTCGAGTACAAGGTCGAGGCGGGCGCCGAGTTCGCCATCACCCAGCCCGTCTATGACGTGCCCGCGTTCGAACAGGTGCTCAAGCGGATCGAGCACGTCCGCATTCCGATCGTGGCCGGGCTGGCGCCGTTCGAGAGCCTGCGGCACGCGGAGTTCATGGCGAACGAGGTGCCGGGGGTGTTCGTTCCGGAGGCCATCTTGCAGAGGATGCGTCAGGCCGAGGCGTCCGGCCGCGCGGCGGTCGAGGGAATCGCGATTGCACGCGAGGTTGCCGGGGCATTACGGGGTCTCGTACAGGGGCTTCAGATCAGCGCGAGCGCCTCGGCGGACCCGCTGCCCGCCGTCATGGGCGTCCTCGAAGTATGCACGCCCTGAGCGGGCCGCCCCGGGGGTCTCGTGGTATATTCGGCAAACTTATGTCGCTGCTGAAACTCGACGATCGCGAGGACTACATCGCGGCGACGGACGCCGCGACTCGGGCGCTCTCGGTCGCGGAGGTCGAGAACGACTTCGTCGAGGCTGTGTACGACAAGCTGGCGAAAGTCTACGATCTCACCTTCGGGCCGACGCTCCATCCCGGTCGCGTGCAGGCGATCCGCCGGATGGGGTTGAAGCCGCGCGAGCACATGCTGGAAGTCGGCGTTGGCACCGGCATCAACATCCCGCTCTACCCGAAGGATTGCCAGATCACGGGGGTCGACTTTTCAGCCTCGATGCTCGAGAAGGCGCGGGACAGGGTGGCGCGCGGCGCCCTCCGTGCGGTGCGCCTTCTGCAGATGGACGCCGCCGACCTGAAGTTTCCCGACGACAGCTTCGACATCGTCTACGCGCCGTATGTGATCAGCGTCGTCCCCGACCCGGTGAAGGTGGCGCAGGAGATGCGCCGCGTCTGCCGCCGCGGCGGGCGCATCATCTTTCTCAATCACTTCCTCAGTCCGAACCCGATCATCTCGCGCGTCGAGCGCATGATCTCGCCGCTGACGATTCACATCGGCTTCAAATCGGACCTCGATATGCCCGCGTTCCTCGCGCAGGCGAATCTCGAACCTGTTTCGATCGAGAAGGTCAACATCCCGAGGATCTGGTCGCTCGTCACCTGCGTCAAAGACTAAAAGAACGGGTTCGAACCTCCTCGAACCTTCTCGAACCTAGAAAGGTTCTTCGAGCGACTTGCTCTGAGCCGTGAAGAGCTCCGCGCCGGACTCGGTAATGAGCATGTCGTCCTCGAGCCGGACGCCGAATTCCCCGCGAATGTAGATCCCGGGCTCGTCGCTGAAGATCATGCCCGGCGCGAGCGGCAACGCATTGCCCTTCACGAGATACGGCCACTCGTGGCCATCCATCCCCATGCCGTGGCCCACGCGGTGCGTGAAGTGCGCGTATCCCGGTCCGAATCCGGCATCGTCGATGACCTTTCGTGCCGCGGCATCGACCGCCTCGCACGGCACGCCAGGCCGCGCCGCCGCCAGCGCCGCGTCCTGCGCCTTGCGCTCGACGTCGAACACGCGCTTCATCTTGTCGGTCGCCTTGCCGAGCACGAACGTCCGGGAGAGGTCCGAGGCGTAGCCTTCGACGCTGCAGCCGCCATCGATGAGCAGGATCGCGCCCTCGCGGATCACCTGCGGCTGGATCGAGCCGTGCGGCAGGGCCGAGTA
>DATAFJ010000122.1:0-1670 GCA_036257535.1 Vicinamibacterales bacterium
CGTGATCTTCGGAGCGCCGCTGCAACCCGGTCGAATTGCTGCGGTGCGACAGATGGCGATCTCTCCCGGCGACCACGTTCTGGAAGTCGGCGCGGGCACGGGCATCAATGCCCCACTGTATCCACAGGATTGCCACGTCACGGCCATTGACCTCTCGGCTCCGATGCTCAACCGGGCGCGCCGGCGCGTAGCGCGCCAGGGTTTTGCGCACGTCGAGCTGCTCGAACAGGACGCGGCGCGCATGTCATTCCGAAATGATTCCTTCGACAGCGTGTACGCGCCGTATGTGATGAGCGTAGTGGTCGATCCGATCCGCGTGGCGCGCGAGATGCGGCGCGTGTGCCGGCCGGGCGGCCGAATCGTGATTCTGAATCACTTCCGCAGCACGAACCCGCTGCTGTCGAGCCTGGAGCGCGCGACCTCGCCGCTGACCGTCCATGTCGGGTTCAGACTGGACCTCTCGTTACTTCAACTTCTCCGGCAGGCGGACCTATGGCCCGCGTCGGTCGAGAGGGTGAACTTCCCGCCGATGTGGTCGCTGGTGACCTGTATCAAGCACTGAACGTTTAGTGCCGGAAGCGCGGCGAACGACGGACGAGCGCAGGACGTAGCGCACGCTGAAGCGTGCGCGCTACAAGTACGAACGCGAAGCGACGGCCAAAAGGTCCGGCTGAAGCCGGACACTGCGTACGGCGGCTGGAAAGCTAGACTTTCGTCCGCGGCCGTCCTCTTGGTTTTCGGGGCGGCTTATCGAGCGCAGCCAGCAGCATGTCGGCCGCGACGTCAGCGCCGCTCGTGTCGGCCTTTTTCTTCGGCTTGGGCTGCGCGAGCAGCTTGTCCAGGTGCGAGTCCCACTTACCCGCAAACAGATCTTCCTGGCTGATGAACGCGGAGCGCACGTACTTGGGCATTTCTTCGACGAGCACTTCGTACTCGGGGAAGTGGCCGCGGGACGTGTAGAGCACGGCAGTGTCGTTTGCGATCGATTCGGAGATGATGCCGTAGCCCGCCTTGGTCACCACGGCAGTCGCCGCGCCCACGAGGTCCTCGTACCGGACCCCTGCGTTGTACATCGCCTCTTCATTTACCGTGACGAGTGAGCCGCGGCGCTCGGTTGGCGGGGTTTCTTTCTTCGTACGCCCGACCGACTGGCTCTCGATGGTGATTGCGACGTATCGCTTCAACTTCGCGAGCGCGTCGGTGTCGAGGCCCGGCACTCCGTAGGTGCCGAACGAAGTGAGTACGAGCGGCTTGTCCGACGGCAGCTTGAGAAGCTTGGTGACCTCCTCCCGCGACCGTGTGGCGTGTCGGGCAATGAAGGGAATGTCCCGCACGTTCGCAAAGCTGTCGAAGCCCCCCGACATGGGCAGACGCAGCGCCATCGACGCCTTCGCATATGCACCGCGTATCGTTGGCAGCAGCGACGGCGCGAGCCGCACCCGCGGATAGTCGGCGTAAATCCAGTCCCAGGTGAAGTTCCCCAGCGCAATCGACGGGATGCCGGCGGCCGCACCGACGGCGAAGGCGAGGGGCGGGATGTCTCCCACGATCAGGCCCGCGCCGAGTTCGCGGAGCACGCGTGTTTCGCTGGCAGCGCGGGTGACGAGGTCGCTATGAAATGACGACGCGCGCCGAATCGTATCGGCTTCGTCGAGCGTCAGTGCGTCGAT
>DATAFJ010000136.1:0-3929 GCA_036257535.1 Vicinamibacterales bacterium
GTTCAGGCCGTAGCCATGTTTCACTTCAACGTCCACTCAAACTTCAAATTCGAGCTTCCCAACTTCAGACCTCCAACGTCAGACTTCAAACTTTTCCCTCAGTTGGTCCTCAGCGACCGCATTGGATCCACGCGCGCGGCCCGGCGTGCCGGGAGCCAATTTGCCGCCACCGCCAGCATCAAGAGGATCGACGTGGCGGCAGCGAGAATCGCCGGGTCGTACGGCGAAACACCGAACAGCAGATCGGCGAGCAGCCGCACGACCCCGACCGAAGCGGCCAGGCCGACGACGACGCCTGCCGTCACGCTGATCAAGCCTCGCCGCAAAACCGTCTGCACGATATCCGCGCTCCGGGCACCGAGGGCGACACGAATGCCGATCTCGCGCGTGCGTTGCGAGACCAGATACGAGGTCACCCCGTAGGAGCCGCCGAGCGCGAGGAGGAGGGCCATCGCGGCAAAGATGCCGAGCAGCCACGAATACAATGCGCGCTGCGCCAGCGATCGCCGCAGCGCTTCTTCCATCGTCCGCACGCGATACATCGGGAGCTCCGCGTCGAGGTCGCGCACCGTTTGCCGCGCCGTCGCGGTGAACGCCGCCGGATCGCCCGCCGTCCGGATCGCGACCGTCATCGTGCCGAACCTTCCAGCCGTCATCGGGAAGTAGATCCCCGGCCGCATCGGCCGCTCGAGGCCGTAGTGCTTGACGTCGGCGACAACACCCGCGACGGTAATCCACGGCGCCTTGGGGTTGCCAGGGTTCTTGAACCGTTTGCCAGTGGCGTCCTCTACGCCCGGCCAGAACGTCCGCGCGAACGTTTCGTTGACGACGGCGACGCGCGGCTCCGGGATAACGTCCTGGGCTTCGAGCGGACGGCCTTTGAGCAGCCGGATACCCATCGCCTTGAAGTATCCGGGCGACGCCGGCCGCTGCAATACCACGGGATTTGTTTCGCCGGACTTGAGCGGGCCGCGTCCCTCAGCGATGAAGAACGTGCCCCAGTGGCAACTGAGTGGCGGGCAACTGATGATGCCCACCGCCTCGACGCCCGGCAGCGCCTCGAGGCGCGTCGTGAGACTGTCCCAGAAGGCGTTGACCTTCTTGATCACGTTCGCGTCGTTGCCGCGTCCGTAGCTCGCATCCGGCAGCGCGAGCATGAACGTGAGGACGTGGTCGGGGTGGAAGCCCGGGTCCACTTGCTTCACCCGGTCGTACGCGCGGAACAGCAGCCCGCTCGCGACCAGGAGGACGGCAGCCATCGCAAACTCCGCCGCCACGAGCCATGACAGCGTCCGGCGCCCGCCGGGCCCGGCCGTCGTCCCGGCGCCGGCCTCGTGCATGGCCCCGCGCAAGTTGCCGCGGACGGCGTGGAGCGCCGGCGCCCAGCCGAAGAGCACCGTCGTCACGGCGGTCACGATGAGGGCGAACGCTGCCACACGAACGTCGAAGTCGAAGTTTGCCCACGACGGGATCTGATCGCCGGCGCTCGTGATCAGGAACCGAAACGCCCAGTGGCCGGCGAGCAGGCCCGCCGCGCCGCCGAGCGCAGCCAGCACGACGTTCTCGACGAAGAGTTGCTTCGCGAGCCGCGTGCGGCTGGCGCCGATCGCCAGCCTGATGCCCATCTCGCGCCGCCGCGCGAGCGCTCGCGCGAGCATCACGCTCGCGACGTTGGCGCAGGCGACAACGAGGAGGATCGCGACCGCACCGAGCAGGGTTCGCGCCTGCGCGCGGAAGTCACGAACCAGGTCCTCGCGCAGGGATCGCGCGAACGGCGAGACGGTGCGATCGTTGTCGCGCTTGTCCCAGATCGGTTGGTGCGCCCTCAACAGATCCTTCTCTGCGTCTTCGACGGTGACGCCGGGCTTCATCCGCCCGACGACGCTGGCGCCGTAACTTTGAAACGTCTGCGCCGGATCGCCGGCAAACGGCACCCAGACAAGGACGTTGCCGGGGAAGCGGATGGCCTCGGGGATGACGCCGACGATCGTGTGCGCCACGCCGTTCAGCTTGAGCGTGCGGCCGAGCACGTCCGGCGCCCGATTGAACCGATCCCGCCACACGCTCTCGTTGATGACGACGACGCGTTGGGCGTTGGGACGGTCTTCCTCCGGGGTGAAGCTGCGGCCCATGATGGGGCGCACGCCGAGGACCGTCGCGAGGTCGTAGGTGACCGTCGCGCCCTCGATGCGCTCAGCGCCGGCGCCGTCGGATAGATTGAAGCTCTCGCCGTCGTAGAGCGCGAGTCCTTCGAAGAGTTTCGCCCCCTCGCGCCACTGCACGAAGTCCGGGTAGTTGACGCCGACGACCTCGAGGTTCCAGCGTGGCGCGGTCTCGTTGATGTACACGAGGCGTTCCGCGTCGGGGAAGGGGAACGGCCGCAGGAACAGCCCGTTGACCAGGCCGAAGACGACGACGTTGGCGGCGATGCCGAGCGTCAGCAGGGCGACGACGAGTGCTGTCGACAGCTTCTGGCGCGCGAGCGACCGGAACGTATATTTCAGATCGATGCCGAGCATGAGCTGCTGCCTTTCCTGAACTGGCGGCGGTACGGCGGGCCGGCGCTTGAACGATCGCGTGACGCTGGCGCGTGCCAGATCCCAGGCCGCGAGAGCCCAGACGCGCGCAGCTTCCACGCGGCCGTGGGTGCGGGCATCGGCCAGCGTCTCGAGGAACAGCTCGCGCATCTGCTCGCCATGCGCGCGGCGCAGCGAGCGCGGGCCAAGGTAGAGGAGGAGTCCGTAGACGCGGGCCGCTGGCTCGGGCACAGGCGGGGTCACGACGTCTCACCGGCGCGCGGCTTGACACGCGAGCGTGCGACGCGGACGA
The DNA here is from genome assembly GCA_036257535.1 of Vicinamibacterales bacterium. GTDB lineage: Bacteria > Acidobacteriota > Vicinamibacteria > Vicinamibacterales > 2-12-FULL-66-21 > DATAEE01. Next base: position 2,830 of record DATAFJ010000136.1, read on the forward strand.
GGCCGGCGAGCCGGTCAGTCTCGGCGGCGGCGGCCGCCCGTCCGGCACGCGTCAGACGGTAGTAGCGCTTGCGCTCGCTCTCGTCGGGCCGTTGTCTCTCGCTCGTCAGCTCTTCGATCCAGCCGCGATCCGCGAGGTCCTCGAGCGCGCCGTAGAGCATCGCCGGCCAGAGCCGGACCTGCCCGTCGCTGAGCGACAGCACTTCGCGCGCGATCGCCAGCCCGTGGCGATCGGCCGAAGCGAGCGACAACAGGATGTAGTACCAGGAGAGCTTCAGCGACGTGCCAGCCATTGGGCCGCATTATATTGATCGATATAACACCAATCAATATCGAATGCGGGCCAACCTGTGTCCGGTCCGTACCGACTGGCGCATAATGTTGCCGATCCTGATCCTGTCCCTGTCGTGACGACGTTTCTTCAGATCTTATCGGCGCTGGGAATCATCGCCGGCCTGTTGGCGGTGGTGGCGACGTTGTGGTTTGGTTTCTGCTGGACGGTGCTGCTCCTGCTACGTTTTGTGCCAGTGATCGGCAGGCGGCACCGGCACCCGCGGTGGGACGAGCTCACGAAACGATCGGGGCGGGGAAGCGGGTGATCAGGATCGTCGACTGGATACAGGGACCCTAGAATAGCTGGCGATGGATGTGACTGTCCGAGCCGCGACGCCCGCCGACGAACTCGCGCTGTTTGAGCTTACGAGCCTGTTCCCGACCCCGACACCGTCCGGGCTGGATGTGTTTCGCGCGATCCTGCAATCGAAGCTGACCGATTCCCGCTCGGCCATATTCGTCGCCGAGTCGGGCACCCGGCTGGTGGGGTACGTATCGGGATCCACTCGCGATGCTTTTTATGCTGCCGGCGCGACCGCGTGGGTGGATGAAATCCTCGTCGTCCCGGAGGCGCGCGGCGCACGCCTTGGTGCCAGACTCATGAACGAGTTCGAGGCGTGGGCGGCGCGCCAGCAGTGCACCCACGTCGCGCTCGCGACGAGGAGCGCAGGATCCTTCTACGAGCGCCTTGGCTACGCTTCAAGAGCTGAATACTTCAAGAAATACCTGGAGTAGCCGTGTGATGGCGGTCCCGCGGCCCGCAACCGT
>DATAFJ010000141.1:0-44229 GCA_036257535.1 Vicinamibacterales bacterium
GCGCGCGCCGCCATCGTGGCGCGGTCGAAGTCCGCGTCGCGCATCGCGGCCGCCACGAGATTCACGGCGCGCGCCGCATCCTTGAACATCGAGAACACGAGCGGCTGCAGGTCGTCCTCCGTGTCGACGACATCGCCGAACGGCGTGTTGTGAACCGCCGTGACAATCGCCGACGCCTGGCCGACCGCCTTGCTGCTGATCGCGCGCGCGTGCTCGAGCGCGACCGGGTTGCGCTTCTGCGGCATGATGCTGCTCGACTGCACGTAGCCCTCGCCGAGCCGGAGGTACCCGAACTCCGGCGTGCACCAGAGCAGCAGGTCTTGAACGAAGCGTCCGATCCCGGTCAGCTCTATCGAGACGGCTGCCGCACTCTCGAGCAGGTAGTCAACCGTCGCGATGCTGCCGTAGGTGTTGACGATCGGCGCGTCGAACCCGAGCAGGTCGCTCGTCATCTGCCGATCGACCGGAAAGCCGGTCCCCGTAATCGCGCACGCGCCGAGCGGGCATGCGTTGACCGTGGCAAATGCCGCCATCAGCCGGACCGCGTCGCGCTCGAGCTGTTCGACGACCGCGAGCAGGTAATGCGCCACGGTCGTCGGCTGCGCCGGCTGCGTGTGCGTGTGCGCCGCAAAGATCGTTCCGCGATGGCGCCCGGCGATCGCCGAGAGCGTCCGGCGGAGCTCCAGCGTCGCCGCCAGCAGCCCCAGCACGAACTCCCGCTGCCGCATCCGGTACATCGTCATGTCGATGTCGTTCCGGCTGCGAGCCGTGTGAAGCTGCCCGGCCGCTTCTTCCCCGCACGACTGAACGAGGAGCCGCTCGACGAAGTAGAAGAGGTCCTCGCATGAGCCGTCGTACTGAACGGCGCAGACGTCGACCGGCGATATGCGGGTCAGGGCGTCGCGGATCTGTTGCGCCGCCTCACGGGGCACGATGCCCGTCCGGACGAGCATCACCAGGTGCGCGTGATGGATCGCCAGGAGCGGCGAGAGAAACAGCGTCTTCGCGTCCTCGAAGTTCTCGTTGAGGACGTTCGAGATGTATTCAGGTGCGAACGGCATGGTCGAACATTCAGAATTCAGAATTCAGAATACAGAATGCAGAGAACCGCCGTGGCCCGCATTCTCAATTCTGAATTCTGTATCCTGAATTCTGTATTCTCCAGCCTGTTTCCTCAGAAGCGTCAGAAGTACACCTTGAACCCCAACTGCAGCTGCCGCTGTTCGTACCCGAACGTCGGCGGGAACTGCCTGCCTTCGGAGGGCAGCAGCGCGTCGGTAACGCCGGCGGTACTCGTGCTGACGACGCTGTTCACGCCGGCCCACTGAACGCTGTTGAACAGGTTCTTCAACTCCGCGATCGCCTGGATGCGCACTGGCCCGTGAATGTGGAACGACCGCGAGTAGCGGAAGTCGACGTTGTAGCGCGCCGGCAGGTTCAGAGAATTCCGCGGCACATCGAGCGGCCGGTCGCTGGCGATGCCGTCGTTGTTGAGCTCCCGGTTACTGCGGATGTTCACCGGGATGCCGCTGGCAAACAGGGCGAAGATGCCGAACTCGTTGTCCTTCAGAATCGCCCGAAGCACATTGTTCTCGACGTTCACCGAGGGGTGCGCGACGACGCTGGCGACGAACGTATGGCGCTGATCGAGGATATGCGGGCCCAGGTCGCGATCGAGGCTCGCCGGGTCGACACGGCCCTGATCGCCCTGCACCGACAGCACGGTCGTCAGCGGCGCATTGTCTTCGCTCTTTGCCAGCGTGTACGACAGGTCGAACTGCAAACCGCCCGAATAGCGGCGGGCCATCTGGAGCGTGAACGCGCGATAGGTCGCCTCGCCGATCGACTGCACGGCAAACACGTTCCGGAAGCGCGGGTCGATACGGGTCGAGGCGTTGACAGCGGTACTGAAGATCGGGCGGCCGTCGGCAAGCATCCCCGTCGGACCCGTCAGGTTGACGTTGCTGATGACCGGCAGATCGTGACCCTTGACGTACTGGAATCCCGCGGCGACCGAGTATCGATCGTTCAGCGCATGCTCGACCTGCACGTTGCTCTGCCACGTCCGGGCGATCCGGAACTCCGGGTCGACGGTGGACACGTCACCGATCGGCCGGACGAACCCCGGAGGCGTGTTCTCGAGCGTGTTCGGAAACGCGGGCGCGCCCGCCGACGTCGGCGACACCGAGACCGTCGTCCTCGCCGGGCTGCCGTCTTCGAGCAGCGCGCGCTCATATGCCGCCAGGAGCGGCTGGTCGTACATCAGCCCGGTGTTGGCGCGCAGCACCGTGCGGCCGCGCTCGTCGATCGTCCAGACGACGCCGGCGCGCGGCTGCCAGTTGTTCTTGTCGACGACGAAATCTTGAGACGACTCGTACGGCGCATCGGCAAGCGCCTCCGGCACGTCGTACACGTCGTAGCGGATGCCGTACAGGAGCTTGAGGTTCGGCGACAGCCGCCAGTCGTCCTGCACGAAGAACGCGTAGAGATTTGACGAGTACTCGAGGTCCGGATTCCCGAAGAACTGCTGAAAGGTCGTGTAACCGAACGGCGCCGTGCCGGCGCGCGCCGCGTTGTAGGCCGCGACGCTCGGAAACGTGTAGAGCTGAAACGACGTCTGCGTGCGCGTGTCGGACACGTGCTGGATGTCGAACCCGAACTTGTACGAGTGGCTCTCGCGCAGGATGGTGAAGTTGTCGATGACCTCGAAAACGTCCTGCGTGAAGGCGAACCCGGCATCCGCCGTCGTCGCGATCGGCGCGCCGAAGTTCGCGACCTGGGGCACGCGGATCGCGGTGCCGGTGCCGGCGAACGCGCCCGGGACTCGTCCCTGGCTGCGCGTCGCATACTGAACGCGGAGCTCGTTCAGCTTGTCGGCGCCGAGCGTCGTCACGAGCTGCGCAGCGGTCGAATGCTGGCGATCGCTGAAATCGGTGACCTGCTCGACCGAGTTCGGCACGCCGGCGGTCGTCGACCCGATGTTGTTGACGATGAAGTTGTCGAAGTAGATGTAGCGAGCCGTCAGGCGGTTCGTCGCGTTCAAGGCGACGTCAACCTTGCCGATCGCGAACTTCGTATCGAGCGCGGCGGGAATATATGCCGGCTGAGGAGTCAGGCCGAGGGCGGCGGCGTTCGCCGCGCTGATGGTAATGACGCGGCCGCCCGACAGATCGCGGTTCGTATTCTCGAACCCGGCGAAGTACTGCACGCGATCGCGGACAATCGGTCCACCCATATCGGCGGTGAAGAGGTCGACGTCGGTCGGCGGCTTTGCCGCGCCCGGCGCCGCGAAGAAGGGCGTCGCCGCGAACGACTCGCGCTGGAACCGATAACTGAACTGTCCCTTCGTCGTGTTCGTGCCCGACGGCGTCACCGCGTTGTAGATGAGTCCGGCCGTCTGGCCGAACTCGGGCGCGTAGCCGGTCGTGATGACCTTCACTTCGCGGATCATCACTTCCGACATCGGCATCTGGCGAAGGCCGGCGCGATCCTTCTGCGTGTTGTTGTTCCCGTCGATCTGATAGTTGACGCGCAGCAGCATGCCGTTCGCCGTCAGTCGCGGGACGCCGAACTCCTGCGTCTCGAACCCCGTGACACCAGGTTCGAGCAGCGCGAAGTTGTACGGATTGCGCGAGGTCAACGGCAGCGTCCTGAGCTCGCGTTCGTTGATGGTGCGGCCCTGATCGATGCGAGCCAGATCGACCACCGAGGAATCGGCCACGACGGAGACGACTTCGCTGAGCTGACCGACGCCGAGCCGGATGTTAACGACGGCCGTTTCGCCGGCGGTGAGCGTGATGCCGGACTGCTCGAACTTCTTGAACCCGGCCAGCTCGGCCGTCAGGCGATAGGTTCCGAGCGGCAGCAGTGGAGCACGGTAGACGCCGACGTCGTTCGACAGCACGCTGCGCGCGGCGCCGGTCTCGAGATTCGTGACGGTGACCGTGACGCCGGGGAGCAGCGCCGCCGAATCGTCCGTGATGGTGCCTTCAATCGTGCCGTTAATCGCCTGAGACTGCGCAAGCGCTGACGCGGGACCGAGGAGCGAGCCAAGTGCGATCGCTGCGAGGGCGAGAACGAGGCGGACGCGCGCCGCCTCGGATCCAAGTGCGGAACTGCTGATCATCGAGGGGCCTCACTAATCGCCTGAGTATACAATGACGATACACGGGACATGCCCACGCAAACGCCCGTTTTGCGCGCTCAGAAGTACCGGCTGCACCTGACCCGGCGCTGGCTCTGGCTGACCGCGCTGGTCGCCGTCCCGCTCGTGACGGTGTTCACCCTCTTCGGCTACTACTACGTCACATTCGGACGGATGATCGACGCGCGGCTGCACGGCGAGCGCACGCGCAGCGAGCCGCGGATCTTCGCGCGGCCGCTGGAGGTGCGGCCCGGCCAGGCCCTGTCACCGCGGCAGCTCATCGATCGCCTGAACGATCTGGGTTACGCGCATCGCGCACGCGCGAACAAGCCGGGAGAGTTCGCCGTGGGGCGTGACGCGATGGCGATCGTCCCGCGCGCCGGCTCGCACGGCAATCGCCTCATGCGGATCGTCTTCAAACGACCTGCGCCGAAGGCGACCGAGTCGGCGGCCATCGAACGGATTGAAACGGTTCCGCCCGGACGCGGCGTCGATCGACTCACGCTCGAGCCGCCGCTCATCACCGCGCTCGTGAACGCCGAACGGGAAAAACGGCGGACCGTTCCACTCGCGCAGATCCCGAAGCCGATGATCCAGGCCGTGCTGGCGATCGAAGATCGCCGGTTCTACGAGCACCCAGGCATCGACCCCATCCGGATCGTCGGCGCGCTCTTTTCCAACATGTTCGGCGACCGGCTCTATAGCGGCGCCAGCACGATCACGCAGCAGCTCGCGCGCAACTTCTTCCTGACCGATCAGATGGAGATCGAGCAGGCCACCGGCCGTCGATCGTTTGGCGCCTACCGCCGGAAGCTGAAAGAGCAGTTCATGTCGATCGTGCTCGAGGGACGCGCGTCGAAGGACGAGATCCTCGAGCTGTACCTGAACGACGTCTACCTGGGCCAGCGTGGCTCGTTTGCGATCCACGGCGTCGCCGAGGCGTCACGCCTCTTCTTCGGCAAGGACGTCACCAACGTGACCCTCGCCGAGGCGGCGATGATCGCCGGCGTGATCCAGACCGCTCGCCACTCCCCGTTCCGCGACCTCGAGCGCGCGAAGGACCGGCGCAACACCGTCCTGCGCGCGATGGCCGACGCCGCCTACATCAGCGCCGAGGCGAACGAGCGCGCATCGCGCGAGCCGGTCGCGATCGCACAGCGCGCGCTCGACGCCGAGGCGCCGTACTTCGTGGACTACATCGGGCAGGCGATGCAGGAGTGGCGGGCCGACCTGGCGACCCGCAACCGGCCCGTGGACATCTACACGACGCTCGACCTGCACCTTCAACGCCTCGCCGAAGATGCCATGCGCGACGGGCTCGCGCAGGTGGATCCCATCCTCGCGCGCCGGCGCAGGCCACGCCCGCAGGCGGCCCTCGTCGCCATCGATCCGCGTAGCGGCGACATCCTCGCGCTCGTCGGCGGCCGGTCGTACAACCAGTCGCAATACAACCGCGCCGTGCAGGCGCGGCGCCAGCCCGGGTCGGTGTTCAAGCCGTTCGTCTATCTCGCCGCCTTCGAGCGCGCGGCTGAAGAGTCGCGCACGGACATCACGCCGGCATCGCTCGTCTGGGACGAGCCGACGGAGTTCAGCTTCGAGGACCAGATCTACCGACCCGGCAACTATGAGAACGAGTACGACGGCGAGATCACGCTCCGCCGCGCGCTGGCGCTCTCGCGCAACATCGCGGCGGTTCGGATCGCGGAGACGGCCGGCTACGATCACGTGGCCGCGCTCTGGAAGCGGATTGGCACCGGTACCCCGGCCAGGCCATATCCGTCCATCGCGCTCGGCGTGTTCGAGGCGACCCCCGTCGAGATCGCCACGGCCTTCACGCTCTTCGCCAACGGCGGCGTGATGCGACCGCTGCACGCGATCGAAAAAGTGTCGGACGGCAGCCAGGACGTCGTCCCCGCGCTCGGCCGCACCAGACGAATCGCGCGCGAGGACACGACATTCCTCGTGACGCATATGATGAGAAGCGTGCTCAACGAGGGGACCGGCGCCGGCGCGCGCGCCGCGGGCTTCGCGCTCGACGCGGCGGGCAAGTCCGGCACCACGAACGACCTCCGCGACGCCTGGTTCGTCGGGTTCACCCGCGAGCTGCTCACCGTCGTCTGGGTCGGTTTCGACGACAATCGGCCGGTCGGGTTGAGCGGAACGCAGGCGGCGCTGCCGATCTGGACCGCATTCATGATGCGCGCGCTGGCCGGCCGCCCGAACCAGCCCTTCGAGCCGCCCCAAGGTATTACGATGGTGGACATCGATCGCGATACGGGACGGCTGGCCCAGGCCGCCTGTCCGCGTATCCTCCGCGAGGCGTTCCTGGCGGGCACCGAGCCGTCGGCGCCCTGCAATCTGCACCAATGGTAGAAGAGGTCCTGGCCGCGGCGAACGACGCGATGACGCGGGGCGAGACGGTCGCCCTCGTGACGATCGTGCGCGCGGTCGGATCCACGCCCCAGCGCGTCGGCGCCAAGATGCTGGTCTTCGCGGACGGCCGCACCGTCGGCACGATCGGCGGCGGCTGCTACGAGAGTGAAGCGTTCTGGAAGGCGCGCGACGCCATCACGACCGGCCGCCCCGCGCTCGTGCGCTTCGACCTCAACGACGATCTTGCCGGCGAGTCGGGCCTCATCTGTGGCGGGCAGATGGACGTTTTCGTCGAGCCGCTCACGCCGTCGCCCCACCTCTACATCGCGGGCGGCGGGCACGTCGGCATGCAGCTCGCGCGCGCGGCCGCCGAGGTCGGGTTCCGCATTCACGTCGTCGACGATCGCGAAAAGTTCGCGAATGCGGAGCGCTTCCCCGCCGCGGACGAAGTCGCCGTCGATTCGATCCCGGATTGGCTCGAGCGCGCGCCGCTCGCCCAGCCGGCCTTCATCGCGATTGTCACCCGCGGCCACCAGCATGATCTGTCGGCGCTGCGCGCCGCGGTCGCGCGCGAGGCGCGCTACATCGGCCTGATAGGCAGCCGCGCGAAGGTGACACGCATCTTCGAGGCGCTCCGCGACGAGGGTCTGCCCGCCGAAGCGCTCCGGCACGTGCATGCCCCGATCGGCCTCGACATCGGCGCCGTCACACCCGCCGAGATCGCCGTCAGCATCGTCGCCGAGATGGTCGCCGTACGCCACGGAAAGCTCGACGCCGGCGGGCTCGACGCCGAGGCGCTGACGATGCGCTTCACGCCGCCGAGCGTCCGATGACAGATCATCGGGCGATGGAGGATCGGGGCATCGGATCAAGTCATCAGGTCATCTGTTAGTCGGGGTATCGGCTTGTCTGATCGCGGTATCGCGATATCGACCGATATCGTTCGATTGCCGCTCGATCCCGATCGATATTACCGATAAGACTTCCGTCACACCGCTACACGGATGTCCCGATGCCCCGATAACTTGATCCGATGGCCCCGATCAGCCATGGCTAGATCCGCGTGAGCACCCTCCTCGTTCGCAACGCCACGATTCTCACCATGAACGACGCCTTCGACATCGTCGACGGCGACGTGTCCGTTCGCGACGGTGTCATCACGGCGGTCGGCGGCGATGCCGACGACGGCCGGCATGACACGGAGATCGACGCACGGGGCGGGTTCCTCCTCCCTGGGTTGATTCAGACGCACGTCCACCTGTGTCAGACGCTCTTCCGCGGCTATGCGGACGATCTTCCGCTGCTCGACTGGCTCCGCCGGCGGGTCTGGCCCATGGAAGCGGCGCATACGCCGGCGTCGCTCGCGGTTTCGGCGCGGCTCGCCGCGTCCGAGCTCCTTCTCTCCGGCACGACGACGGTGCTGACGATGGAGACGGTGCACGACACGGAGGCTGTGCTCGAGGCGCTTGGCGACACTGGACTTCGCGCCGTCGTCGGCAAGTGCATGATGGATGTGGACAGCCCCGAGGTACCGCGCAGGTTGAGGGAGTCGACGCGCGATTCACTGCAAGAGAGTCAGGGGCTCGTCGCGCGGTGGAGCGCGCGTCCGGGACTGGTTCGTGCCGCCTTCGCGCCCCGCTTCGCGCTTTCCTGCACGCGCGACCTGCTGGAGGCGGTCGCCGCATTGTCGGCGTCGACGGGTGCGCTGATCCACACTCATGCATCTGAGTCCCCCGACGAGATGGAGGCCGTTCGCCGGCTGACCGGCATGGACAATCTCGACTACCTCGCCCAGATCGGCCTCGCTACGCCGCGGCTGTGCGCCGCGCACTGCGTGTGGGCCGGTGACGCGCAGCAGGGTCTGCTGGCCCGGCAGGATGTAAAGGTGCTTCACTGCCCTTCTTCGAACCTCAAGCTCGGTTCGGGCGTCGCGCCTGTCGTCGAGCTCCTGGCGCGCGGCGTGTCGGTATCGCTCGGCGCCGACGGTGCGGCGTGCAACAACCGGCTGGACATGTTCGAGGAGATGCGGCTGGCGGCCGTGCTGCAGGCGATGCGGCGCGGGCCGGGGGCGCTGCCGGCGCGCGATGCGCTCCGGATGGCCACGCGCGAGGGCGCACGCGCGCTCGGTCTGTCGACTGAGCTGGGATCGATCGAACCGGGCAAGCGCGCCGACCTGATCGTCATCGATCGCGACCGGCCTCATCTGGCGACGGCGCCCGATCCCTGCTCCGCGATCGTGTACTCGGCGACCGGCGCCGACGTGCGGGCGACGATCGTGAACGGCGAGGCGGTCGTGCGCGATTTCGCCCTCGTACGGCTCGACCGCGACGCCGTCGTCGCGGAAGCACGCGAGGCTGCCGGCGCCCTCGCCCGCCGCGCGGGTGTTGTATAATTAGTTAGCACTCAAGGGCTTAGACTGCCAGACATGGCCACCATCCGATCCACGACGCTCGGCGAACGCGACCGCCGCATTCTCGCGGCGCTCGTCAGCTCGTACATCGAAGCGGGCGAACCGGTGTCCTCACTCTGGCTCGCCGAGCGGCCCGGGTTCGGCTTTTCCTCTGCGACGGTCCGGAACATCCTGGCACGGCTCGAGGCGTCGGGTTATGTCCGGCAGCCGCACACCTCCGCCGGACGCGTGCCGACCGACCGCGGCTATCGCGCGTACGTGGACCAGCTGCTGAACGGCCGGCGGCCGTCCCGGGCGGCCCCACAGATCGAGGCGCGGCTGCGCCGCGCGTCGACCGTGCCCGATGCGCTCCAAGATGCCTCGCACGAGCTGTCGCGGATGTCGCACCAGATCGGCTTCGCGTTCGCGCCGGCCGACGACGGCGCCACGCTTCGCCATATCGAGTTCATTCCGCTCGACTCCCGACGCGTGCTCGTCGTCCTCGTCGCCACGAGCGGCGACATCGCGCACAAGGTCGTCGACGTCGAGGAGGAAGTGCGCCCCAACGATCTCCACCAGGCGGCGAATTACCTGAACACCCAGTTTGCCGGCAGGGCGCTCGTCGAAGTGCGCGACGAAATCGAAGCCCGGCTGCGCAAGGAGCGGATGTTGTACGACCGGCTCGTCGAGCGCGCGCTCAGACTGGCTGCATCGGGTCTCGCGGCCATCTCGCCGTCCGACACGGTCTTTATTCAGGGCGCGTCGCTGCTCCTCGAGGAGAACGCCGGGTTCCCGATCGAGACGCTCCGGACGCTCCTGCGGATGATCGAGGAGAAGCATCGTCTCGTCCGGCTCCTCAACGAGTGCATCGAGGGAAGCGGCCTCACGATCGTCATCGGCCGCGAGCACGTCGCCCCCGACCTGCAGCCGTTCAGTCTTGTCGTCTCCACCTACGGTGAAGGCCCGCGCGCCGGGATGGTCGGCGTTCTAGGGCCGACCCGCATGCATTACGCGAGGGCAATCGCCGTCGTCGACGGCATGTCGCGCGCGATCACGAGCATTCTCGGCGACCGTACGTCGTAACGAACCACACAGTCATGCCAGACATTCCCAAGCCAGTCGAAGAAGCCGTCGAAGGCGATCCGTCCGAAGGCGCCCGCGCCGAATCGACGCAGGACCCTGCGGAGATTCAACGCCAGCGCGACGAGTACTACGATCTTCTCCTGCGCACGCGCGCGGAGTTCGACAACTACCGCAAGCGGATCGACCGCGAGCGTCAGGAGTCGGCCGGGGCCGCTGCGGCGGACCTGTTCCGCGACCTGCTGCCGCTCGTCGACGATCTCGAACGGGCGCTCGGCGCCGACACCGGCGGCGACGCGGAAGGCTACCGGAAAGGGGTCGAGCTGATTCATCGTCAGCTGCTCGATCTCCTCCGCCGAAAGGGTGTGCGCCCCATCGACGCCGTCGGCGCCGACTTCGACCCCCACGTCCATCAGGCGGTCACCTACGAGCCGGCGCCCGATCGGCGCGAAGGCGAGGTGATCGAAGAGCTGCGGCGCGGTTACATGCTCGGCGATCGATTGCTCCGGCCCTCGATGGTCAAGGTCGCCAAGGTCGAGAATTCGTGACCACGGCGAAGCGGGACTACTACGAAGTGCTGGGCGTAGACCGCTCGGCCACCGATTCCGAAATCAAGAGCGCCTACCGGAAGCTCGCGCTCAAGCACCATCCTGATCGCAATCCGGGCAACAAACAGGCCGAGGAGAGGTTCAAGGAAGCGGCCGAGGCCTACGCGGTTCTCGCCGATCGCGACAAGCGGGCGGCGTACGATCGCTTCGGCCATGCCGGCGTCGGCGCTGCCGCGGGAGCCGGGGGGTTCGATCCGTCCATCTTCTCGGACTTCGGCGATATCTTCGGCGGCCTCGGGGATCTCTTCGGGTTCGGCGATCTGTTCGGCGCCGCGCGGAGACGCCACGGTCCCATGCGGGGCGCGGACCTGCGCTACGACCTGGAGATCGCATTCGCGGAGTCGGCGTCCGGCACCGAGACGGCGATTCAGATTCCGCGCGACGAAGCATGCGAGACGTGCGGCGGCTCGGGCTCTGCGCCCGGCTCGTCACCCGAAGTCTGCTCGCAGTGCAAGGGCCGCGGCCAGCTTCGGTATCAGCAGGGGTTCCTCACCGTCACGCGGCCCTGCGGGCAGTGCCGCGGGTCCGGACGGGTCATTACTCACCCCTGCGACACGTGCCGCGGCGCGGGGCGCATCACACGCGAACGCAAGCTGACCGTCAGGATTCCGGCCGGCATCGCGAACGGCCAGCGTCTCCGGCTCTTCGGCGAGGGCGAGCACGGCGTCAACGGCGGCCCGCCGGGCGACCTCTATGTCATCGTGCACGTGAAAGAGCATCCGTTCTTCCAGCGTGACGGGGACGATCTCCTGTGCGAAGCGCCCGTCAGCTTCCCCATTCTCGCGCTCGGCGGTTCGATAGAAGTGCCGACGCTCGACGGCGAGACCACAGTCAACGTGCCGGCAGGAACGCAGAGCGGCGCGCGGTTCCGCGTGCGCGGCAAGGGCATGCCGAACGTGTCTGGTCGCGGCCGCGGCGATCTGCACGTTGTCGTCCGTCCCGCCGTCCCGCGAAAGATGACGAAAGAGCAGAAGAAGCTCCTCGAGCAGCTCGCCAAGCTGATGCCGCAGGAGACGATCGACCCCCACGTCAGCGCAAAGCCCGAAGAGCGGGCCTTCTTCGAGAAGGTCAAGGACATCTTTGGATAGGGCTTGGGGCTTGGGGCTTGGGGCTCAAAGCCCAGAACTCAGAACTCAAAGCTCAAAGCTCAAAGCTCAAGGCTCAAGGCTCAAGGCTTAGATAGTTGCCGAGCGCGCCCGCGCTGATACTCCGCTTCTCTCACGACGATCCTCTCGCACGAGATCTGGCGGCTGCGTGGATCGACGGCACGGCCGCCGTCGCGATCGACGAGCCCGGGGATCGTGAGTGGCGCGTCTACTACCCGAACGCCGCGGCTCGAACCGCCGCGCGCACCATGCTCGAACCGTCCTGCCGCTCCCGCGGCATCTCCCTCCACGACGTCGACGTGGACGATGAGGACTGGGCGAGACGGAGCCAGGCTCAGCTCAAGGCGATCCGCGCTGGCAATATCGTCGTCGCTCCTCCGTGGGACCTCCCTGCCTCTGCCGTGGGCGATGCCGTGGTGACGGTCGTCATCGAACCGTCGGCGGGCTTCGGCACGGGCCATCACGCGAGCACCAGGCTCTGCCTGCTCGCTCTCCAGCGACTCGATCTGGCGGGCCGGTCCGTCATCGACGTCGGTACCGGCTCCGGCGTTCTGGCGATCGCGGCTGCCAAGCTCGGCGCTGCCCGGGTGACTGGCATCGATACCGATCCCGACGCGGTTGGAAGCGCGCGGGACAACGTTGGAAGAAATTCGGTGAACGTCGCCCTAAGGGTGGCCGACGTGGCCTCGTTCCACGAGGACTTCGACGTTGTCCTGGCGAACCTGACTGCGGCCTGGCTGCGGCGGCTCGCCCCCAGGCTCCTGGATTTGTCGAGGCATGGCCCGTACGTCCTGTCGGGGCTGCAAAGCGCAGAGACGGCGACCGTTCTATTGGCCTTCGAAGGATCGGCCGATGTTATTGATGACCTCGAAGAGGACGGCTGGACGGCGTTCATCCTCACCAGATAGACCCGGATGGCCGCAATCCTGCTACATCCACTTGGGGAACCCTGCGAAACGGTGGTGTGAATGAATCTTTATGGCTGCGCGGCGACCGCGTAGTGAATCGCTACTCGACGAGATCCGCGACCTTACGGAAAAAGTGCGACAGGTCCGACTCGAGCTGGAGAGTCTGATCCCGCGACGCGAGGACCGATCGGCGTGGCGGATGCTGAGCTCCCATGGCGAACGCGGCATCGCCACCGACGGGGAGCCTCGCCGCCGTCGCGGCTAGAAGTCCCGCCAGACCGTCCTCAAGACCGCCAACACAACCAGCGGCGCGGCGTCTGCCCTCATCGTGCGGGCACCGAGAGTGAGCTGTACGCACCCGGCTCGCGCCGCGACCCGAAGCTCCGCCTCATCCCAGCCACCTTCCGGCCCGACGACAACGGTTGCGGCCTCTGGCGCGGGCCGCTCGAGAAGCTCCCCGATCGTCGTCGTGTAAACGCGAACTGTCGCCTCACCGTGCGCGACTGGCTCGACCAGCAGGTATGCACCCGGCGTTGATGCCACCCATTCGTCGAATCGCGCGGCCGGACGGATTTCTGGAACGACCGCTCGGCGGCACTGTTTGGCGGAGGCGATCGCGATGCGATGCCAGCGCCCGCGGAGACGTTCGCTCGTGACCGCCGGCGCGGGCACGACGGTCCTCCGCGTGACGAGCGGCTGGACGGCGACGACGCCAAGCATCGTGGCATCGCGGACGACGGCGTCCATTCGGTCACCCTTGAGCGCGGCCTGCGCGAGCGTGATGGCCACGCGCGGCTCGGCGGTCGGCTCGACGGCGTCCAGCACGCGGACCTGCACGTCGCGCCGGCCTACCGCTTCGACGCGGCCACGGCGCTCGGCGCCCCGGCCGTCGAAGAGCGCCACCTCGTCGCCGGCGGCGAGACGGAGGACGTTCGCAAGATGGTGCGCCTCGTCACCGTCGAGCCGTATGAGGTCCGCGTCGAGCCTTGGCGCGTAGAAGCGCGGCAGCATAGAGGTGGTATAGTCCCGCGCAGTGCTCTTCCGCGGGCAGTCCCTTGGAAAATACAAGATCATAGCGCCGCTTGGGAGCGGCGGCTTCGGCTCGGTCTACCTCGCTGAAGACACGTGGATCCACAAGCGGGTCGCCATCAAGGTTCCGCACCGCCAGAACATCGACTTCGGCGAGCTGCTGAAGGAGCCGCGGCTGCTCGCGAGCCTCAGCCATCCGAACATCGTCGCGATCATCACGGCCGAGAAGCAGGAAAACGTCTTCTTCATCGTGATGGAGTACGTACCGGGCGAGACGCTCGAACACATCCTCGGCGCTGGCGGGCCGCTCGAGCTCGCGCGGGCGCTCGACTTCGCCTGTCAGATCTGCAACGCCGTGGATCACGCCCACCGACAGGGGGTCATCCATCGCGACCTGCGCCCCGCGAACGTACTCGTGTCGGACGGACAGATCGCCAAGGTCGCAGACTTCGGCACCTCGCGTTTTCTCGAAATCGCGGCGCACGGGACGACCGTGATCGGCAGCCCGCCCTACATGGCGCCCGAGCAGTTTCACGGCAAGGCGGTATTCGCCTCCGACATCTACTCGCTCGGCGTCACGATGTACCAGATGCTCACCGGCGTTCTGCCGTACGACACGCCCGCACCGTCCGACATCCCGAAGCTGATGACGGGCGAGCTCGTCTCCGCGCCCCGGCTGAAGAATCCATCCATCCCCAAGGCAGTCAGCGACGTGATCCTCCGGGCGATGGCGCCCGACGTGACGGCGCGCTATCAACGGGCGTCCGACCTGCTCACCGATCTGCTCGCCACACGGCCCGCTCCGGTTCGGAAGGCCGCCGTCGGCGAACGGCGGGACGGAGCGATGGAGGCGGCGCGACCGCCGCGCGCCCGCGACACGCCCGAGGCGCGATTCTGCTGGCAGTGCCGGAAGCCGCTGCACGCACGCGCCGATCTCTGCCCTTTCTGTGGCGAGCGGCAGTGAAGACGCTGCTCTTTCCGCGCATCCAGCGGGCAAAGGATGCTAGAATCGACCTCAGCCGAAAGGACTGATTCGATGTCGTTTACCGGCACCGGCAAGGTCTGGATGAATGGCGCCATCGTCGATTGGAACGAGGCGCACGTCCACATCGCATCGCACGTCGTGCACTACGGGAGCGCAGTATTCGAGGGAGCGCGTTGCTACGACTCCCCGAAGGGCTCGGCCTGCTTCCGGCTCGACGCTCACATGCGGCGGCTGTACGACTCGGCCAAGATCTATCGGATGGAGCCGAAGGTGGATCGTGCCACGTTGACCGCGGCCGTCCTCGAGACCATCCGCGCGAACGCGTTCGCAGCCTGCTACATCCGTCCGATCGTTTACCGCGGCTACAGCGCGCTCGGCGTCAATCCGCTCCCCAATCCTGTCGACATCGCCATCCTGACGTGGGAATGGGGCGCCTATCTCGGCAACGACGCGCTCGAGAAGGGCGTGGACGTCAGGATCAGCTCGTGGTCCCGGTCGGCGCCGAACACGTTTCCGGCGCTCGCGAAGACGTCGGCCAACTACGCGAACTCGGCCCTCATCAAGATGGAGGCGATCACCGACGGCTACAGCGAAGGGATCGCGCTCGACACGTTCGGATATCTCAGCGAGGGCAGCGGGCAGAACCTCTTCATCATCCGCGACAACGTGATCTACACACCGCCGCTGACGGCTTCGATCCTGCCGGGCATCACGCGTGACTCGGTGCTCACGATGGCGCGCGAGCTCGGCTTCCGCGTGCGCGAAGAGATGCTGCCGCGCGAGCTGATCTACATCGCCGACGAAGTGTTCTTCGCCGGAACGGCCGTCGAGATCACGCCGATTCGATCCGTCGACCGGATCACCATCGGCAGCGGCCGCCGGGGACCGGTAACGGAAGCCATTCAGCGGACGTTCTTCGACGTCGTCCGCGGCGAGGTCCCGGACACCCACGGCTGGCTGACGTACGTGTACCCGGACGAGGCGCGGCGCCGCGAGCCCGAAGCGCTCCGAACCGCGGCCAGATGAGCTACAATCAGATCTCCCCGGCAGCGAAAAGGGGTCTGACCCCATTTTTACGAATAACGTAAGAAACCGTTGTTCGTCTCGGCGTTCTTACGCTGTTCGTAAAAACAGGGTCAGACCCTTTCTTCACATCTATGCACATCAACGAGCTGCTCCAGGCTGCCGTTCAGGCGGGAGCGTCGGACCTTCACGTCAAAGTCGGCAGCTATCCGATGATGCGCGTCCACGGGACGCTGATGCCGGCGACCGAGGCGCGACGCGTCGAAGTGGCGGATGTCGAGGCGATGGCCGCCACGATCCTCTCGGAGATCCAGCGCCTCCGCTTCGACAAGGACAATGAAGTCGACCTTGCGTACATGATCTCCGGCCTCGGCCGGTTCCGCTGCAACATGTACCGGCAGCGCGGCACGATCGGCCTCGTCTTCCGCGTCATCCCGACGCGCGTGCTCAAGATCGACGAGCTCGGCCTGCCCCCCGTACTCAAGACGATTGCCGAGGAAGAACGCGGGCTGGTGCTCGTGACGGGCACGACCGGCAGCGGCAAGAGCACGACGCTCGCCGCGCTGCTCGACCACATCAACACCACGAAGTCGTGCCACATCATGACGGTGGAGGATCCGATCGAGTTCCTGCACCGCGACAATCGATCGATCGTGAACCAGCGGGAAGTGGGCGCCGATACGTCGAGCTTCGCCCGCGCGCTGCGCAGCGCGCTCCGACAGGATCCCGACGTCATCCTCGTGGGCGAGATGCGCGATTTCGAGACCATCGAGACGGCGCTCGCCGCCGCCGAGACCGGGCACCTCGTGCTGTCTACCCTGCACACGCTCGACGCCACCGAAACGATCAACCGCATCATCGCCGTGTTCCCGCCGCATCAGCAGCGTCAGATCCGCCTGCAGCTCGCGAGCGTGCTCAAGGCGGCCATCTCTCAGCGGCTGATTCCGCGCGCCGACGCGCGCGGCCGCGTGCCGGCCGTTGAAGTCCTGATCGGCACCGCCTTCGTGCGCGACTGCATCGTCGACAAGGAGAAGACGAGCATGATTCCCGGCGCGATCGCCGCCGGCACGTCGCAGTACGGTATGCAGACGTTCGACCAGTCGATCTTCAGTCTGTACGCGAGCGGATACATCACACTCGACGAGGCGCTGCGGTGGGCGTCGAACGTCAACGAGTTCAAGCTCAAGGTCCAGGGGATCTCGACGACCGGCGATGCCGCGCGCGATCAGATGGCGTCCCAGGTCCTCGGCGGACCCGAAATCACGAGGTTTGGCTCCTGACGCCTATACCGCCGCGCTGTCGCTGCTCGCCCGCCGCGAGCTGTCGGCCGCCCAGCTCCGCCAGCGCCTGAAGGCCCGGCACTTCCCCGACAGCGAGATCGACGCATCGATCAATCGGCTCCGCGAATCGCGCGCGCTGGACGATGCGCGCGTGGCGCGCGCGTACGCGCGGACGGCTGCCGGCGTGAAGAGGCGCGGCCGCGCCCGCGTCATGCGTGAGATCGAGGCGATGGGCATCGATCGGGCAACCGCGCGCGAAGCCGTCGCGGAAACGTTCGACGCGCTCGACGAGGACGGGTTGATCGTCCGCGCGCTCGACCGCAAGCTGCGGGGACGGCGAGTCAGGGACGCCGCCGAGTTCCGCAGGCTCTACGCGTTTCTCATGCGACAGGGGTTTGAAGCTGGAAAGATCGGCAAGGCGCTGAAGGACAGAGGCGGCAAGGCGTTTGACGATGTGTAGGACGCGCCAGCAACGGACGCGGTACAATCACGATCGATGACGTCCGCCGAGATCCGTGCCAGCTTTCTGAAGTACTTCGAGCGCCAGGGGCACCGCATCGTCCCGAGCTCCTCGCTCGTGCCGCATGACGACCCGTCGCTGCTCTTCACCAACGCCGGGATGAACCAGTTCAAGGACGTGTTCCTCGGCAAGGAGCAGCGCGGCTACCGCCGCGCGGCGTCATCGCAGAAGTGCATGCGGGTCAGCGGAAAGCACAACGATCTCGACAACGTCGGGCCGTCGCTGCGCCACCACACGTTTTTCGAGATGCTCGGCAACTTCTCGTTCGGCGACTACTTCAAGCGAGAGGCCATTCCATTCGCGTGGGAGTTGCTCACGAGCGTCTGGAAGCTGCCACCCGATCGACTGTATCCAACGATTTTCAAAGGTGAAGGCGGCATCCCGCGCGACGAGGAGGCGCACGCGGCGTGGACCGGACTCGTGCGGGCATCGCGGATCAGCGAGCTCGGGCTGGCAGAGAACTTCTGGGCCATGGGCGACACCGGCCCGTGCGGCCGCTGCTCGGAAATCCACTACTTCCGCGGCAACGAGATCCCCTGTCCTGAGCCGGTGTGCCGCGGTCTCGACTGCTCGTGCGATCGCTACGTCGAGATCTGGAACAACGTTTTCATGGAATTCGACCGTCAGCCCGACGGCGAGCTGAGGCCGCTGCCGGCGTTGTCCGTCGACACGGGCATGGGCCTCGAGCGCATCACGGCGGTACTCCAGGGAAAGATCGCCAACTACGACACGGACCTGTTCACGCCGCTCCTCGCTGCCATAGGCGAGCGTTCGGGACGACGCTACCGCGCCACGATCGACGACCCGGACGACGTGTCGATGCGGGTCATCGCGGACCATATCAGGGCCACGACATTCCTGATCGCGGACGGCGTCGTGCCGTCGAACGAGTGGCGCGGATACGTCCTGCGCAAGATCATGCGGCGCGCAATGCGCCACGGTAAGAAGCTCCGCCTGACCGAGCCCTTCCTCCACACGCTCGTCGACGTCCTCGTGCGCGAGATGGGCGATGCGTATCCCGAACTGGGGCGCAACCGCGACTCTGTGGTGCAGGTCATCAGAAACGAGGAGGACCGATTCGACGCCGTTCTCAACGCCGGCCTCCCGCGGCTGGAAGCGGCGATCGATCGCGCGCTGGGCGGCAACCGCGTCATCCCGGGCGAAGAGATCTTCCGTCTCTACGATTCGCTGGGCATGCCGCTCGATTTCGTCGAGGACATCGCGGCCCAGCGCGGCGTCGGCCTGGACCGCGAAGGCTACGAGCGCGCGATGGAGGGCCAGCGCGAAAAGGCGCGCGCCGGAAGCGCGTTCGAGGCGAAGCGGGCCATCGAGTTCGAGTACGAATCGGATGCGGCCAGGGCGGCAGCGCTGGCGCCCGGCGATCGATTCGAGGGCTACACGACGACGCGCGCCACTGACGTGCCGATCGTGGCGATTTTCGATGCTTCCCGTCGTCAGACGACAGCACTGGGGCCGGACGCCGAAGGGTTCCTCGTTCTCGAACGGTCTCCCTTCTATCTGGAGGCGGGCGGACAGGTCTCCGACAGCGGCCGGATTTCTTCCGAGTCCGGAGGGTCGACAGCCGTCGTTCAGGGTCTGACTCGTCTGGCGCCGGGCGGACCGCGGGCGCATCGCGTGCGTGTCGAGCGCGGAACACTGCGCGAAGGCGACCAGGTCACGGCCGAAGTGGACGACGCGGCGCGCGATGCGACCAGGCGCAATCACACGGCCACGCATCTGCTCCACGCGGCGCTGCGGCACGTGCTCGGCAGCCACGTCAAGCAGGCGGGGTCGCTCGTGGCGCCGGACCGGCTGCGATTCGATTTCGTCCACTTCGCGCCGCTCAACCCGGACGAGCTGAATCGCATCGAGCGATTGGTCAACGAGCAGATCTACCGCAACACGCCGGTGCAGACCGAAGTGCGCGACACGCAGGAGGCGATCGCCGGGGGCGCGATGGCGCTCTTCGGCGAGAAGTACGGCGACCGCGTCCGGGTGGTCACCGTTCCCGGGTTCAGCGTGGAGCTGTGCGGCGGAACGCATTGCCGTGCGACGGGCGACATCGGCTTCTTCGCCATTACGCAGGAAACGGGTGTGGCCGCAGGCGTCCGGCGCATCGAAGCGCTCACGGGCGAAGGGGCCGTCCGGCACTACGAGAGCCAGCGCGACGCGCTGGCGAGTATGCTCGAAGCCATCGGCGCCGCGCCCGACCAGGCGATGGACGCCGTCCGGCGCCTTCAGAGCGACATCAAGCGGCTCCAGCGCGAGAACGAGCAGCTGAAGATGCGCGCGGCGCTCGGAGGCGCAGGGTCGGCGGCGGCAGCGGACGACACGGTCGACATCGACGGCGTCAAGCTCGTTGCGCGCAAGGTGGCGGGGCTCGAAAAGGGCGCGCTGCGCGGCCTCTCGGACTCGCTGCGCGACCGTCTCCCGAGTGGCGTCGTCGTGCTCGCGTCCGACAACGACGGCAAGGTCGCGCTCATCGTCTCGGTCACGAAGGATCTTGCCGGCCGCGTCCACGCCGGCAACGTCGTCAAACGGATCGCGCCCATCGTCGGCGGAGGCGGCGGCGGACGCCCTGACTTCGCGGAAGCGGGTGGCAAGGATGCCGGGCGCATCGACGAGCTCCTGGCGAAAAGCCGCGACGTCGTGCGTGAAATGCTCGGCCAACAGAATTGAAACCGGCGTTGTCGAAAGCGAACATCGATGCCGGATGCGTCCGAACTCCGAAAACTGGCTTTCCTCTAAGATCAATATTATCAATCACTTAACAGGTCGACGCTGCAGGGCCCGACCGGCCGGTGGCTTGCTCCATCCGGTGGCATCCGATGAAGGCCCTTCGCGCGCTCGTGGCTGGCGTCCTGTGTCTGCTCGCGGTTCCGGCCGTGGTCCAGGCGCAGATCTACTCGTGGCGCGACCCGGAGGGCCGGCTCGTCCTGTCCGACCGGCCGCTCGTCAAAGGAGCCGAAGTCCACTCCTTTGCCGTCAGTAACGGGGCCACGGTGAGGACGAGCAGCAAGGTCATCTCGAAGCGTGCCTCGCGATACGACCATTTCGTGGTGGCGCACGCTCGCGATCAGGGGATCAGGCCGGACCTGGTGCGCGCCGTCATCCAGGCGGAATCGGCTTACAACCCGTGGGCCCTTTCGATCAAGGGCGCCATGGGGCTCATGCAGCTGATGCCTCAGACCGCCGCCGAGCACGGCGTCGTGAATGCCTACGACCCCGAGGAGAACATCCGCGGGGGAGTCCGCTATCTCCGTCAGCTCCTCGACCGGTACGAGAACAACGAAGAACTGGCGCTTGCGGCGTACAACGCCGGGCCGACGGCCGTTGAGCGATACGGACGGCAAATACCGCCCTACCGCGAGACGCGCAGCTACGTCGCGAAGATCAAGAACACCACTGGCCGATCCAAACCGGATCGCGTGTATCGCGTCGTCGAGCTCGTCGATGGCCGCGAGGTCGTCCGC
Organism: Vicinamibacterales bacterium; assembly: GCA_036257535.1. Taxonomy (GTDB): domain Bacteria; phylum Acidobacteriota; class Vicinamibacteria; order Vicinamibacterales; family 2-12-FULL-66-21; genus DATAEE01. Next base: position 20,919 of record DATAFJ010000141.1, read on the forward strand.
TACACCAACGTCAAGCCAAACGATCGCTAGCCTGTCAGAATAGAAACCGAGATGACCTCGGTCCGCGTCGACGTGTGGCTGGACGTCGCCTGCCTCTTCCGCACGCGATCCGAGGCAAAGCGGGCGTGCGAAGGCGGCAAGGTCGAGGTCAACGGCGGGAGCGCCAAGCCGCACCGTGAAGTGCGTCCCGGAGACGAGATCGTGCTTTCGCGGCCGCTCGGCCGGCGTCAGCGCGTGCGCGTCGCGGCTCTGGCCGACAGGCACCTGCCCAGGGCCGAAGCCCGCAAGTTGTACGAGGATCTAACGCCGCCCCCTTCGCCCGAGGAAATCGAGCTGCGCCGCCTCGAACGGCTGTCGCGCCCGGTCCTCCCGGCATGGGGCCGGGACAAACGCCAGCGAAGGCTGGTCCGGCGGCTCAAAGGCCGCCCGTAGGCTATAATGACTGGTTCCGTTTTTCGCTCAGGAGTTGACTGTAACAGTGGCAATCAGGCACAAGTCGGCACAGAAGGCTCATCGGCAGAATCTCGTACGTCGTGAGGCCAATCGTCAGGTCCGCAGCCGCCTGCGCACCGCTCTCAAGGACATCCGCTCGGCCATCGACGCCGGCGACCAGAAGAGGGCACGCGCCGCGCTGAACGAGACCGTATCGCTCATCGACAAGATGGCGGGCAAGGGCATCATCCACGTCAACGCCGCGGGGCGTTACAAGTCGCGGATCGCCAAGCGGCTCAAGACCGCCTCCGCGTAGCCTGGCACAGCTCCACCACCAGACGCTCGAGCAGCACGCGCGGGTCGCCGCCCGATGACTTGATCGCCTGATCGGTCCTGAAAACCGCACCGATGGCGTCGCGGGCGCCCGACGGGTTCGCGCGCGCGAGCCGGTCGCGTGCTACCCAGGCGAGCTGCCCCAGCATCAGGTACGGGACGACGCCGGCGTCGAGCGCGAGCGCCAGCTCGCGGAGCGCCGTCGCCGCGTCCCCGCGCTCGATCGCGTTCGGCACGGCCCAGCGATCCTGGGACGTCTTGCCGCTCGCAACCTCTTCGGCGTCCTCGCGCGTCAGCCGCGTTCGCTCCCCCGCAAACGCCAGCAGTCTGTCCACGTCCGCGCGCAGCCTCGTCATGTCCGCACCGGCGCGTTCGGCGAGGAACCGCGCGGCATCCGGATCGACGGTCCGGCCGGCCGACTTCGCCTCGCGCTGCACCCAGTCCTGCGCCTGTCGAATGATCTGTCCGAGCTCCCCGCCGCGAATCTCGCGATCCGACTTGAACCCCCACGCTTCCACGACGGTGGCCTGTTTGTAGAGCGCCTTCGTGAGCCGGCGCGTCTTGTCGACGTCGGCCGCCACCAGGACCAGCGTCGTCTCGGGAACCGGACCGGCGACGTACTGCTCCAACGCTCCCATCTCGGCGGTCCGCTCGTCTTCCGTGCCGGCCCGCGCCGGCTTCAGCCACTTCTCGGCTCGCATCACGACGACGATCCGGCGCGGCGCCATCATCGGCATCGTCCGCGATGCCTCGACGACGGCTTCAGGCGTGACGCCTTTGTCGGTCGCGTGAAACCGATCGTGGTTGAACGCCCGAAGATCGTCCTCGACGAGCGACGTGAACTCATTGGCCAGGACGCACAGCGCGCGCTCGTCGTCTCCGACGAGCAGGTAGACCGGGGCGGGCTTACCAGCTGCTATGTCCTTGCGGACGTCGTCGTAGCGGCGTGTGGGCATTTAGGCTAGAACGCCTCGAGGATCGCGCTCACGGCACTCCTCGCGAAGTTCGTGGCGAGCCGCTCGACGGCGTTGGCGTTCTGGCCGAAGAAAGCGTTGGGATCGACGGCCGTCACCCCGGTCGTCACCTCGTACTCCTCGCGGAACTGCATCGACGGATTCGTCCAGAGCACCTTTCCGGTGGCCACTTCCTTGAACTCGATACGGGCGGACATGAGCACCGCGTAGCGCGACGCCTGGCGCTCGTCAGTGAAGCTTGCCGGCGCGATCGTGATTGAGGTGATTTCGCCGGTCAGGAGACCGTCGACGCCGGTCGAGTCGGGCAGCACCTTGTAACGGCCGCGGCCAATCAGCTCGGAGCGGACCTTCTCCGTCACCCGTTGCTCGATCTCGAAGACCGGCGTGCTGTTGCCGAACATCGGCACGCCTATCGTCTTGATCGACGGCGGCAGAAACGAGCCGCGGCCGGCGAGCGAATAGCCGCACCCCGCCAGGGCGAGGACAGCCACGAGCACGGAGCACCTATGAAACAACGATGCTAATGAGTTTCCCACCATTGACGACCACGACTTTCCTGACCTGTTTGCCCGCAACGTGCGCCTGCACCTGAGGGTCTGCGAGCGCGAGCTGCTGGAGCGTGTCCTCCGACGTGCCGGCCGGAACGGTGAGCCGCGCACGGACTTTCCCATTGACCTGCACGGGAACGACGACCTGTTCCGCTCTCGCGACGTCCGGGTCATACGCTGGCCAGGCGGCCGCCGAGATTCCATCCGTGTGGCCCATCCGTTCCCAGAGCTCCTCGGTCATGTGCGGCGCAAATGGGGACAGCATCAACACGAGCGCTTCGACCGCCTCCTTCACGACCGCGACGGTCTCCTTGCGCTCGACGACCCCTGTCATGACGCTCGAGTCGGGGCGCACCGTCAGGACGCTGCCCGGACGGTCGCAGAACTGGTACAGCTCATTGACCAGTTCCATCATCGCGGATATCGCGGTGTTGAGGTGGACGCGCGGGTCGAGATCCTGCGTGACACGGCGGATCGTGTCGTGCGTCTTGCGCCGGAGCGCGCGCTCCGCGTCGTCCAGGGTCATCCCGGCGGGTGACGGAATGCCTCCGCCTGCGACGGTCTCGAGCACGCTGTCCACCAGCCGCCAGACGCGGGCGAGGAACCGGAAGCTGCCCTCGAGCCCGGCGTCGGTCCACTCGATTTCCTTCTCGGGCGGTGCCACGAACGTGACGTAAAGCCGCAGCGCGTCGGCGCCGTATTTCTCGATCATATCGTCCGGATCGACGACGTTGCCCTTGGACTTCGACATGACGTTGCCGTCTTTCAGTACCATGCCCTGGGTGAGCAGGCGGGTGAACGGCTCGTCGATGTGGACCATGCCGAGGTCGCGAAAGACACGACAGAAGAACCGCGAGTAGATCAAGTGCAGGATGGCGTGCTCGACGCCACCGCTGTAGAAATCCACCGGGCCCCAGTAGCCGACTTTTGACGGCTCGAACGCGGCAGAGTCGTTACCCGGGTCGCAGAACCGGAAGAAGTACCACGACGAATCGACGAACGTGTCCATCGTGTCGGTCTCGCGCCTGGCCGGGCCGCCGCACTTCGGACACGTGGCGTTGACGAACTCCGGAATCTGCGCGAGCGGTGAATCGCCGCGGCCGCCGAACGAAGCGACCTTCGGCAGAACCACGGGGAGATCTTCGTCGGGCACGGGGACGATTCCGCACGTGTCGCAGTAGAGCATCGGAATCGGCGTCCCCCAGTACCGCTGGCGCGAGATACCCCAGTCCTTCAGCCGGTACTGCACCGTCCCTTCTCCGATGCCGCGCCTCCTGGCTTCGTCCGTCAGCGCCGCTCGCGCGGCATCGGACGTCATGCCGTCGTACGGACCGGAGTTGACCAGCACGCCGTCGTTCGAGACGGCTGCGGTCATGCCCGCCGGATCCGCTGCCTCGCCTCCTTCGGGACGGACGACGACTTGAATCGGGAGGTTGTACTTCCGGGCGAATTCGTAGTCTCGCTCGTCGTGCGCGGGCACGCCCATCACCGCCCCTGTGCCGTACTCGCCGAGGACGAAGTTCGCGATCCAGACAGGAACGTTCTGCCCGGTGAACGGGTTGATGGCTGTGCGGCCGGTGTCGAAGCCCTCCTTCTCGACTTCTCCGGTGAGGCGCCCGGCCCGGTCCTGGCTGCGAAAACGCTGGACCTGCTTCCGGAACGCGGACGGATCTGCGGACGCCTCCGCGAGGCGCTCGACGAGCTCGTGCTCCGGCGCGAGCAGCACGAACGTCGCGCCATAGATCGTGTCGATGCGCGTCGTGAAGACCTCTATGAAGTCGGGGCCTGGGGCCAGCGCAAAACGGACCCGGGCGCCTTCCGACTTCCCGATCCAGTTCCGCTGCATCGTCAGAACCTTCTCGGGCCATTCGGGCAGGCCATCGATCGATTTCAGGAGCTCGTCGGCGTATGCGGTAATCCGGAAAAACCACTGCTCCAGCTCGCGCGTGGTGACGGGTGTTCCGCAGCGCCAGCACGCGCCGTCTACGACCTGCTCGTTCGCGAGGACGGTCTGACAACTCGGGCACCAGTTGACCGTGGACTTCCGCCGGTAGGCCAGCCGTTTTTCGAACATCCGGATGAACAGCCACTGGTTCCACCGGTAGTACTCGGGAAGGCACGTCGCGATTTCACGCTCCCACGCGTAGCTGATGCCCAGACGCTGGAGCTGCCCCTTCATGTGGGCGATATTTTCGAGCGTCCAGGTTTCGGGGTGGGTGTTGCTCTTAATCGCGGCGTTCTCGGCCGGCAGCCCGAACGCATCCCAGCCGAAGGGGTGCAGGACGTTGAAGCCGCGCATCCGCTTCATGCGCGCGACGACGTCGCCGATCATGTAGTTGCGGACGTGCCCGACGTGCGCGTGCCCGGAGGGATACGCGAACATTTCCAGGCAATAGAACTTCGGCTTCGCCGGGTCCTCGACGACCTCGAACGTCCGCGACGCGCGCCAGTTCTCCTGCCACTTTTTCTCGAGCTGCTGCGGCTTGTACTCCACCTACACGAATTATATCTGACGTTATCGGCGTGCCCGCCCGCGCCGGACGGCGGGTTTCGTTCCAACGACGACGGCAAAAGACTCGCGGCGCCAAGGAACGTCTACGACGAAGCCGGCTTCGCGGAGCATCGCGATCTCTTGCTCGAGGGGGAAATACACGTCTTCATGCGCCCATGCCCGGAAGAAGTTGGCGGTCTGCGCGGCGCTGTACCGCCGGCCAAGGTGCCGCAGCCACACGTCGCGATCCCGCTTCTGGAGCTCGACGCTCGTGGCCGGACAGCAATCTGCGTTCACGAGAAACCCGCCGGGCCGGAGTGCGGCGAAGCATCGCGCATACAGCGCGGTCTTATCGCGCCGCCGGCCCATGTGGTGGAGCGCCAGCGACGCGGTTACCGCATCGCACCGCGGCAGCGGTGCCGTCTGGAAGTCGCCCATCACGGGCGTGAAGCGTTGCCGCACGCGCTTCCTCGCCATCCTCAGCATCCCGGGATCGCTGTCTATGCCGATGATCCGGCTGCCGCCGGGCAGGGCGGCAAGCGATCGCGCGGCGAGGGCGCCCGAGCCCGTGCCGAGATCGACCACCACCGGTCTTGCCCGCGAGAGCGCGCTCAGAGCCGCGGCCGCCGCGTCGAGCATTTCCTCGTAGCGGGGAATGAACGTGCGGATGCGCGCGTCGTATTCGCGCAGGCTGATGCCGAGGTGTGCGGCGGCGCCGCGACCGGTGGTCGCGGGCGCGGCGCTTTCGCGATTCATCGCGACTCGCTCTGCAGCCAGGCCCCTCCGTCGCCGCCGCAGCGGACGGCGGCGAGCGCCACGGCGGCCAGCGCGCACGCCCTGAGCAGCACGTGCTACGTCCCGGACTTCGACGTCTTCCCTTCCATGAGCGTCGCCCACTTCGTGCCGTCGGCAGACGACTCCCACTTGAACGTGTAGGAGGTCGGAGAGACTTCGACGATGGTGTAGCGGGACTTGAAGGTCTGGCCGCCGAAATTCGAATCGGCCGAGAACGTCCATGTGCTGCCAGCCTTCGTACCGGTTGACAGCTCTGCCATGCCCATGCTGTCGAGGCCGTAGAACTTGTACGACTTGTCGGCGGCGGTGTAGCTCATGATGCCCATGGTCTTCATCGCCCCCATGACACCCTTGCCTTCGCCCCGGCAGACGACGTGGGAGTTGTCGGCGAACCATTCGCACGTATCGGCGCTCGTCATCTTGCCGCCGGGGCCGAGTGGTCCCGGCTTGACGTCAGCTTCGCCGGTCCACTTCCCTACGAAGTACCCCATGGCCTTGTGCTCGGGACCCGGCTTCGGTGCCGGCGGCTGCGCAAGCCCGTAGCTGCCGAGCACGACGATGATGAGACCCGCTGCGGCGGCAGTTCTCTCCATGGCTTCCCTCCTCACTGAATTGTCTCAGTGGACTATATCTGAGACCAGAATGATTTCTGAACCGCCCGCACCGCGGCAACGGCGGCCCGGCCGCGGGCGTCGTTTGCAGCGGGAAGTGAGCCCGGTGCGGCACCCGTCGGATCGAGCGCGCCGTTCAGCAGCGCAATGGAAGCACTCAGGCAGGCTGCAAGCGCACGCAGGTCGTAGCCGCCCTCCGCGACCATGGCGATGCGGCCGCGGCACGCGCGATCCGCAAGCTCCCGCAGGATTCGAACGATTGCGGTATAACCGGCCGTCGAGACGCGCATGCCCGCGAGCGGATCCTGCTCATGCGCATCGAATCCCGCAGACACGAGCAGCACGTCAGGAGCGAACGACTCGATCACCGGCGCCACGATATGTTCGTAGACCAGGAGGTAGTCGGCGTCAGTGGCCCCTGCTTCGAGCGGGATATTGACCGTCCGTCCGCGCCCGGCGCCGTCACCCACTTCATCGGCCGCGCCGGTCCCCGGGTAAAAAGGAAACTGATGGGTCGACACGTACAACACGGCGGGATCCGAGTAGAACATCGACTGCGTTCCGTTGCCGTGATGAACGTCGATGTCGACGACGGCGACGCGCGAGGCTCCGTTGGCTCGAGCGTCAGCCGCCGCGACCGCGGCATTGTTATAGAGGCAGAAACCCATCGCCCGGTCGGCCTCCGCATGATGGCCGGGAGGCCGAACGAGCGCGAACGCCGCTCCCGAACCGTTCAGCGTATATCGCGTGGCCTCGATGGCTGCGCCCGCTGCCAGGGCGGCGATGTCGAGAGATTCCGGCGAAGTATAGGTATCGGGATCGAGCCGTGCCGGCCTGCCGCGTACGCGTTCGAGGGCGTCGAGGTACGACGGCGCGTGCACGCGGGCAAGCTCGTCGCGGGTCGCGGCACGAGGCTCGGCCGTCTGGCCGCCTCGGTCGCGCCACTCCGCCGCAACGGCATCCATGACCTCGGCCCTCTCCGGGCTTTCTGGATGCCCCGGAGGCGTGGTGTGCTCGGCGAACCGCTCCGACGTGATTACGAGCACGACGACGCCCTCATTTCGTGCCACGCGGGCGGACGACAAAGTCGACGACCACTGGAAAATGATCGTGAATGTCCCTTCGGGGATCGCGATGACCATCCTTCCGCTGCATGCCAGCCTCGCGTAGCTCCGCCTTGCTCATAGCCGCGGTGTTGAGGATGAACGAGTTGACTGCCTCGAGCACGCTGTCGGTATAGAGAACGCGATCCAGCGCGCCGGGAGGAAACCGCTGCGTGTCGTCCCGCCACGTGTAGAAGACCCGGCCGGCCCCGTTGTGGCTCGGCGAGGCATCGGTCAAGTCCGTGCCGTCCCAGTCGGGATGGAAATCCGGACCAAACTGACGTTCATCGGCAATGTCGCCGGTGAGGAGGGTCCTCAGGTACAGCGCGGGGTCGTCGATGACGTTCATGTCGCCGAGAATCACCATCGGCGTGCCTGGTCGAAGCGTGACGCTGCCGCCCGGGCTCTTCGCATCGCGAACCCACCTTGCGATGATATCCGCCTGGCGCTGTCGCAGGGCAATGTTCAGAGGGCCGGCTCCTGACTGATTGTGCACGCAGACGACGTAGAGATCCCGGTCGTACGAGGCGTCTGGAAGATCCACGAGCGCCATCGCGTGCCCTCGCCGCTTCGTGCCCTCCTCGACGATGCCGCCCGCCAGCATGGACAGCGGAAAGCGGCTCACGATGACGTCGTCGACGGCGTGGTGAGCGTACCAGCTTGCGCCTTCGCCGAGCGGCATCACCTCGTTCATCAGGTCGATGGCGCGTTCGCTGCCGACCGTCGCTTCCTGGAAGCACAGGACGTCCGGCTGTACCGCGCGGGCCATACGGAAGAATCTCGAAGGGCCGTCCAGCCCCCAGGGATTGATCCGCTCGCCGGGGTCCGGGAAGATCATGTCGTCTCCTATGTTGAACGTGAGCACGCGGAGTTCACCGGACACCGCCCGGGCCAGAAACGACGGACGGCTACCCGGCTGCTGGCCGGCCAGTTCTACAGCCGCGGCAGCCGCGGCGGCCGCGATCACGCTCAACACCGTCAGCGCTCGCATGCCCTACCAAGCCCGAGTGACTCCAGGACCGGTGTTGTCGCGATCGTCGTGACCAGTGCCATCAGGACCATCATCGTGAAAAGCGTGGGAGAGATCACGCCGAGGTCCAGGCCGATGTTCAGCACGACGAGCTCCATGAGCCCACGGGTGTTCATCAAAATGCCGAGCCCGGTCGCCTGACGCCAGGGCAGCCCCGTGAAGCGGGCGGCCGCGAGTGTGCCGCCGAACTTGCCAGCCGTGGCCACCAGGATGATCAAGCCGCAGATCAGCCATTCGTCGAAGCCGGACACGAGACCGATCTCGGTCCGCATTCCCGTGAACGCAAAAAACGCCGGGAGGAGAAGCACGGTGACGAGGTCCTCCATGCGTTCCTTCAGGCTCCGCGCGAGCGCGGTGTCGTGCGGCAGAACGGCGCCGAACAGAAACGCGCCGAAGATCGCATGGACGCCAATCCGCTCGCTCACCAGCGCCGAGAGCAGGAGGCCGACGAGCGCCAGTGCAACAGCCTCGCGATCGGTCTGACGGTCGGCCAGCCGGTCGACCGCCCGGGCCGCCAGCGGCCTGACGACGAGAAACATCACGGCAATGAAGCCGAGCGTCAGGACCGCGACGAGGAATGCTCCTTCCATCCGCGCCTGGACGACGCCGACGACGAATGCCAGCAGGCACCAGGCCGTCACGTCGTCTACCGCCGCGCAGGTCAATGCGATGACGCCGAGCTCGCTTCGGGTCATGCCCCGGTCGCTGAGGATTCTCGCGAGAACCGGGAACGCCGTGATGGACATCGCGACGCCCATGAAGAGCGCGAAGCTCGTGAACGGTACGCCCGCCGGCGACAGAAAGGGATAGAGATACAACGCCAGCAGTGACCCGAGTACGAAGGGGACGACGATGCTTGCGTGCGACGTCATGATGGCCGCGTGCGCCCGCCGGCGGAGCGGCTCGACGTTCAGCTCCAGACCGACGAGAAACATATAGAGCACGACGCCGACCTGCGCCAGCACGCTCAGGTAAGGGGCGATCGAGGGCGGAAGAATGTAGCCGTAGGCATCCGGGGCGACGCGGCCGAGGAGCGACGGCCCGAGCAGGATGCCGCCGATGACCTCTCCAATGACCGGCGGCTGCCCGATGGCCCGAAATGCCCTGGCCAGGAGGCGGCCGACGACCACAACCGCGGCCAGCGCCAGCAGGACGTGCAGAAAGACGTCGGAGGAGAGCTGGGGAACCGCTCCGGAGCCGCCCGGTACGCCTACGGCCGCCGCCGGCGGAGTCAGCGTTTCGCCGTATCGACGGATCGCCAGGAATGCGAGGATGCCGCCAAGAAGGATGGCGGCATAGACCGCACCGGTACGGGTTCGCGAAACAGCCGATTGCCGCAACATGAATCGAAGATACTAACAGGCGAGGACTACGGAATGACCAAGGGACGTCTCGAAGCGTTCAGCGACGGCGTCATCGCCATCCTGATCACGATCATGGTCCTGGAGCTGAAGGTCCCGCACGGATCCGACTGGCACGCACTTCGGCCGCTCCTCCCCGTGTTCCTCACCTACGTCCTGAGTTTCATTTTCCTGGGTATCTACTGGAACAACCACCATCACATGCTGCACGCCACCGCGCGAATCAACGGCCGAATCCTGTGGGCTAACATGCACCTGCTCTTCTGGCTGTCGCTCGTACCGGTCACGACCGGATGGATGGGGGAAAGCGGTCTCGAGTCGGCGCCGACTGCGCTTTACGGCGCCGTCCTGCTCTTGAGCGCGATCGCGTACACGATTCTGCAGCACGAGATCATCGTGTGTGAAGGACGTCAGTCGAAGCTGGCGCAGGCCGTGGGGCAGACCGGGAAGGAAAAGATATCGGCCGGATTGTACGTCGCCGCAGTGCCGTTGGCGCTGGCGAGCCCGACCCTTTCAGTGTTGATCTACGTCCTCGTCGCCGCGATTTGGCTGGTCCCTGACCGGCGCATCGAGGGTCTACTGAGAGATTGACCGGCCTGTCTGGTCCGTTCGCTGCTTGAATCGATAGGAGCCATCGTCGAAGCGCTGGCGGTAGGTCGTGTGACAGGCCTGGCAGGCCTGGCCGAGCGCCGCGACGGATGCCTTCACGTCGTCCCAATTCCCAGCCACGGCCAGGCGTTCGATCGTCTCGACGGCCTTGTCCGCGTCTCGCGCCCAGCCGACCGCGTCGTTTCGCTTTCGCGATCGCCAGAAGCCGCCGGTTTCGGCGAACGCCGTCCTGAGCATGGCAGCGTTCTCGTGCGTGAGCTTGACATCCCTCGCTTCAAGCGCCTTCCGCAGCGCGGCATGGGCGGGTCCGACCTGTTTCATGATCTTCGCGTGCGCCGCTTCGCCTGGTGTCATCGGAGGCGGCAGGCGCATCGCGAGATCGACTCCGGCGTCGTTGATCACGGCCGTCGCGAGAATTGCCGGCCGGCCCCGAAACGATTCGACGACGTCGGCCGGCAGATCGGTCCCGTAGTCCCTGGCCTTCGCCGCGATCTCGTCGGGGTCGAACCGAACGACCTCTCCAACGACGGTGACGTAGGCATTGAGCTCCACGGGACTGTTCAGGACTTTCGTGAGGACCAGGACGTCAGCACCTGTCGTGCGTTTTCCGTCCTGGTCGATCGAGAACGCCAGCCGTGACAGGATGCGCTCGACGGTCCCGGCCACCGATACCGGCTCGCCGTAGTACCGTTCGGGGCTCGCCGCTAACGTGCTCGCGGCGACTGGGACGATCGCCTTCGACGGCGCGCCCGTTCCACTTTGCCGCGCTTCGCCGACCGACAGCAGGGGGATCAGCATCAGCAGGACGATTGTGGCCGTGGACGGCTTCCGAGACGCGCGGAAGAGGGCGACGGCGGCAACCGCAGCCCACGTTCCCTCGAGGATAACGAACGGCATGAACGATATGAGATATGACGAGTAACCCGCGAGCGAAGCGCCGGCGAGATTGAGGAGCGTATAAGGCCGTCCGTCCGTGCGCATCAGCCGGAAGGTGTTCAGCAGGAAGGCGACGAGGAGCAGCGCCACGCCGATGAACCCGATGAGATTCGCGGCCGCCGTCTTGGTCATCGAAGCGCCTACTGGCGGGAGTTGCCGTTGTCCATGTCGGACATGATCAGCCACCTGCCGTCGCTCCCCTTTCGAAGCGTGAGCGTGAACTTGCCGATGTCGGGCTCCCCTTTTTTCCGTGCGAAGCCGCCAATGATGTACCCGGTCGACCCCTCAGTGGCAAAGGCCAGTCCGCGAAGGGAGAGCGGCCCTCCCTGCCCGGTGTAATGCTTCTCGATCTGAGCGCGACCTCTGACCGGGGGCACGCCGCTCGACAGCACGAAGCCGTCCTCGGTGAAGAGTGCGGCCAGCGCAGCCGCATCCTTCTTCTGCCAGGCAGTCTCGTAGTCCGTGAGCACGCGCGCGAGCGGCGCGGGCAGCTCCACGCTCGGCAGCTCCGTTTGTGCCGTCGCCATGAGTACACAGAACAGTGCCGCGACCGTATTCATGTGAGTCCTTCGCAAATCACAGCCAACCGAGGATACGAGAGTGGATGAACCCCCAGACCACCATGCACGCCAGAAACGACACGACCACGACGAACCCGTACTGCCAGTCGGAGGCAGGAATGAGGTGCGAGAAGTTCATCCCGTAAATGCTCGCAACGAAGTTCGGCACCATGATGATCACCGTGACGGCGGTGAGGCGCTTCATGATGAGACCGAGCCGGTTGAACGCATGGAAGACGTGCACGTCGAGCGCGGCGCTGAGCAGGTCCCGATACGTGTCCATTTCCGCGAGGACGTGCAGCGCGTGGTCCTGGATGTCGGCAAAGTACGGCCGGAGATCGTCCGGGATCCCGCGGCCGCGCCGCAGCACCTCCGCAAGCACGTGACTGGTCGGCGCCAGGAGCCGCGGCACGCGCAGAAGCTCCTTCCGAACCCGAAAGAGGCTCGTCGCCGCACCCGCCGTCCCGTGAAAGATCGCTTCCTCGATCCCTTCGATTTGCTCCCGCACGTGGTCCTGTACGACGAAGTAGCCGTCAACCAGGCTTTCGAAAAGCGCGTACGCGAGACCGGCGACGCCATGGGCGTAGCGGTCCTCCTGCTGTTCCCATCGGTGCCTCGCCTCTCCGAGTACGCCGAGGACCGCCGCCGGCCGCCGGTGGATCGTGACCAGGTAGTTCTCGCCCCAGAACAGATTCAGCTCTCTCGGCTGAAACGCGTCGCTGGTGTGTTCGGCCGCATACACGACGATGAAGTAGTAGCTGCCGTACGAGTCGCACCGGGGCCTCTCGTGCGGCTTCGTGACGTCCTCGAGCGCGAGCTCGTGGAAGCCGAAATGGCGGCGCAGGAGCTCCACCTCCTCCTCGCCCGGATCGCTGATGTCGAGCCACAGCCGGTTCTGACGGTCGGTCAGCAGACTGGCGAGACGATCGACGCCGACTTCCTCGGGCACACGCGCGTCGCGCGTGTCGAGCACGAGCCGTATCGCACCCATGGACTCCTCCTTCGCGTGCGGGGCCTACTTTACCGGCGAGTAGTCCGTGGGCTGAAGGAACACAGACTCGATTTTGCTCACGATCGGACCGTTCGCCTCCGATTCAGCGCGCACCTTCTTCCATTCCGGGTCGTTGCGAAAACTGTCCCAGCTCTTTTTCGCCGCGTCCAGATTCGGAAAGGCGAGGATGTAAGTCAGCGTGTTGCCGGCAAGCGGCCCTTCCACGGGCGTCCAGTAGCCGACGTTCGTCATTCCGTGCCTGCTGAACAATCGGGTCGTATGGTCCCGGAAACGCGCGTTGAGCGAGTCGAGCTTGCCCTCGTGCGCGGTGTAGGTGCGGATTTCAAAGACGCGCCGATCCGGCTGTGCGTGCCCGGCTGCATAGCCAAGTCCAAGCGCCGAGAGCCCCACCACGCATACGCTCCAGTTCATCCTCAGCGCCATGGATCGTCTCCGCTGGGGCCGTATATCGACGGAACCTTCCCTTCCGACATCCGGAGGTAGATGGAGAACTGGCCTCGATGGTGAATCTGATCGAAGAGGAGAAACCAGGCCATGGAGAGCCGCGTATAGTCGCCGAGCGTCTTGGGGCCCGTGAGGAACTTGACGTTCTCGGCCAGCTTGTCATCGGGCGTCGCGTGCACGAGGTCACCGAAATCCTTGTGCGCCTTCTCGAGCGCGCGCAGGATCTCCTCCCATGATTCGGGCGCCGGCGGCGGGCTGCCGCTGGGACCGCCCTTCGCGAACTCGTCGCTGAATACGCGCGCACCGAGCCCACGCTCGAGCACGAACATCCAGGCGAGCTCTCTTGCGGTTTTGGATTTAGGGTGGGGCCGCAAGTCCAGTTTGTCAGTCGGGTACGCACGCAGGACACGAAGCGTCCTGGCATGCTCCTGTTCGTAGGCCTCGAGGAAGTGCTCTTTGGGTGTCATTCGGGGGAGTCTACACCGGCGCCGGCAATCAGGATCGACTCTCGAGAACCCTCAAGTACTCCTCAGCCTCCTCGAGCCTCGCCTCGCTGAACACGCGAATCCCTTCGCGCTCCAGCAGGGCCGCCGTCACCCCCGCGTCGCTCGTCCGCCGGCCGCTGAACGAGCCGTCGTACACGAACCCGCTGCCGCAGGACGGACTGCCGTCCTTCAAGACCGCGAGCCGCACGCCCTCCGCAACCGCTGCGTCGAGCGCCTGCCGGGCGCCGTTCAGGAAGTTGGCCGTTACGTCCGTGCCAGCCCGCGTGAGGACGCGCGCGCGGCCCTCGAGGACGGCCGGGCCGCCAGGTCCCTGGATTTCCGCCGCGGGACGAGGCACGCCGAGACCGCCGGCCACCTCGGGGCAGAAGCGGACGACGCGCCCCTGGGCCAGCCAGGCGTCGAGAATCGGACTACCCGCCGCCGCGTCAGCGCCGTTGTAGCGGACCCGCTCACCGAGCAGACACGCGCTGACGAGAACGCGAATCATCCGTGCTTCGCGCCGGCCGCGCCGAGGCTGGCCCTGGCTTCATCGCATTCGGCATCCACACCTGGCGGGTGCAGAAACACCGTCTCGTCACTACGAAGACGCGCGAGAGCGGCCTCCACGACATGTCGCGATCGTGCCAGCCGCGCCCGGCCGTGGCCAACGGTCCCCCAGGCCTGGCGTCCATCCGCATCGAGCCATCGGTCGAGAAAGCTGAAGTTCTCGCAGCAGTGGTCGATCTCCGCGTAATCGTGGCGCTTCAGCCGGCCGTTTTCGAGGACCATCACGTACTTCGGAATTCGATACCGGGCGCCGGCGAGAAGTTCGGCGAGATGAACCGTCGTGTCCGCGTCGTGGCCGACGCCCAGCAGAAGTATCTGACCGTCGAGCTCGTAGACGCGGCCGACCGGGCTGTCGAGCCCGTGAGGCACGTCGATTGGGTGCGGGGACGTGATGTGTTCCGCGTGGGGTCCCGCGGCCGCAAACGCGTGCGGGCTGTCGCTGCGACGAACGCCCGGCAGCTGCCAGAACGTCTCGGCCACCACGCCCATGCCCCGACATGGCGTCGATGCCGGATCGAACACCTGATCGTCGTCATCGGACATGCTCGGCATGACGAGCGTGCCGCCATCGCCGACCGCGGTTCGCAGCGCGGCGATCAGGCCTTCCGGGCCGCCCTCGACCGGGCGCACTTTCGAGAACGCGGTGTGGACCTGCAGGACCGCGCCTTGTTTCACGCCGAGCTGGTGAAGCTGACCGATCAGCTCGCGTTGAGAAACGGGACGATCAGCCTGCGGCGAGCTCGGCATCGTAGGCATGCAGCGCGTCTTCGTCGAAGCAGGCGAATACGACGCGCGAGAGGGATCCCGGTGCCTGCAGCTCGTCCCGCACCGTCGATACGGCAATGCGCGTCGCCGCCTTCAGCGGGTAGCCATAAATCCCTGTGCTGATCGCCGGGAACGCGATGCTCTCGAGCTTCTCGCGCCGTGCGATGTCGAGGACCGCGCGATAGGCCGAGGCCAGCAGATCCGCCTCGCCGGTCTGTCCACCGTGCCACACAGGCCCGACTGCGTGAATCACGAATCCCGCTGGAAGGCGGAATCCCGGCGTGATCCTCGCCTGCCCCGTCGGACACGGTCCCACCCGGGCACACGCCTTGGCGAGCTCGGGCCCGGCCGCTCGATGGATAGCACCACAGACACCGCCGCCTGGCGCCAGTTCCGGGTTGGCCGCGTTGACGATCGCGTCAGCGGCGAGGGTGGTGATGTCGGCGAGACGCGCCTCAATCGCCGGTCGGGCTCGTCTGCCGGCTGGCCGCATCGCCTTTGAGGTACTTGTCGAGAAACGCAAGCACGGCCGTGTATCCTTTGATCTCGTTCGGCTTCTTCACGAACCCGTGCCCCTCGTCGGGGAACACGATGTACTCGACCGGAACGCCGTTCTTCTTGGCGGCTTCGACGATCTCGTCGGACTCGACCTTGAGCACGCGGGGATCGTTGGCGCCCTGCAGGACCATGAACGGGGCCCTGATGCGCTGCGCGTTGAAGAGCGGCGATATCCGGCGGAGCCGTTCCTTGTCGGCTTTCGGGTCGCCGAGCTCCGCGTAGAGCGCCTCGCGGAACGCCGCCCACCATGGCGGAATGCTTTCGAGCGTGCGGACCCAGTTCGAGATGCCGAACAGATCGACGCCAACCTTGAAAGCGTCCGGCTGCAGCGTGAGGGCCGCGAGCACCATGTAGCCGCCGTAGCTGCCGCCGAGGATCCCGATACGGCCCGGATCGACGTAGCCCGTGTCGATGAGCATCTGCTTGCTCGCCACCACGTCGCCGAGGTCCGCTTCACCGTGCCTGCGATCGTCCATCGCAAAGAAGCTCTTGCCGTAACCCGAGCTCCCGCGATTGTTGATGTCGAACACGACGTACCCGTGATTGACGAGGGCCTGCGTGAGCTCGGAATAGCCGACCTGCGCCTGTCCGCCCGGTCCGCCGTGCACGCGCACGATCGCCGGCGCCTTCGATGCCGGCCCCGCCTGATGAGGCTTGTAGAGCAGGCCCGGGATCTCCACGCCGTCGTACGATTTGAACCGAGCGACTTTCGGGACGACGAGATCTTCCCTCTTGATCTTCTCGTTGAGCGCATTGGTCAGCTGCTTCGGAGCCGCTCCGATCTTTCCGGCATACAGATCGGCTGGCACGCTGCCGTCGCTCGCGTAGAACGCTATGGACGATTCGTCGTTCGGCATGGTCACGCCCCGCACGACGCCTGACGGCATGTTCGGCAGCGTCACCTCGCGCAGCGTTCCGGCATCGAGTACACGCGCGTAATAACGCGAGTCCTCGTTGACGTACACGATCAGGTACTTGCCCTGCTTCGAATACTCGGCGCCCAGGATGTCCCAGGGCTGCTCGTAGACTGTCGTCTTCGCCCCGGAAGCGGCGTCGTAACTGCGCAGCGAGTTGAACTCACGCCCCTCGTCCGAAATGAAGAGCAGCTTGGACCCGTCCGGCGAAAACTCGGCGGGCGTGTTGTTGACCGTGCCCGTGTGCTCAGTGATGTTCTTGGTCGTCTTGTTCTGCCGATCGTGCAGGAAGATGTCCGCGTCGGACGTCGTCTTTGTCCGGATGAGCGCGAGATACCGCTTGTCGCGCGAAATCGGTCCCAGGAGATACCCGTCGGTGTTCCGGTACACGAGAGTCCGGGCGAGCTTGTCGGCGGACACCTCGTAGAGGTCGAAGTAGCGCGCATCACGCTCGTTCGTCGAGACGAAGAACGACTTGTCGTCTCCCGCCCAGCCGTTGAAGCTCGCCTTCAGCTTCGCGCCCGGCGTCAGGTCCTTCGTCGTCCCGTCCGTGTTCCGGACGTAGATGTGCGTGAGCTCGTTGCCGCCTTCGTCGCTCGAGTACAGCACGCGTTCGTCGGCAGGAAAGTACGAGATGGCGAAGATCGAGTTCGTCGTGGACGTCGTCAGGGGCTCCAGTGGCCCGCCGGCAGCCGGCATGGAATACGCGTTCCAGATGCCGGACGCGTTCGACGACACGAGAAGCTTCTGGTTGCCAGGCGCCCAGGACGCGCCGGAGTACTCTGTGTTCTTGTAGAAGTCCTCGACCGAGTACTGCTGAGGCGTGCGCGTGGTCGGGGTGGCGCTCGACGACTCGGCGGCGGCGCGTTCCGACTGCCCGCAACCGACGTTGACGACGAGCGCGAGAGGTAGAACAAACAGTAAGCGAGTCATGACTGCTCCTTGATCGGCCATTCGAATGCCTCGAGCGCCGCCGACGCGAGGCGTCTGACGTCGGCCCAGTGCTCGCTCGATCGCACCGCCTCGTCTGTCCACAGGTCCGTATCGAATGCGTTGCTGTCCCGGACAATCGTCGCGAGCTTTTCCTCGATCGCCGTGAGCACGCCTGCCTGCGCCTCTGACAGGTCGGGGCCGTACTCGCCCCTAATCAGGGAGACGCACCGGTCGAATTCGAGCGCCAGCTTGCCCGGCTTCTCGACGTGATCCGGGAACAGCGTCTGCTGATCGGAGCCCACCGCTGCGAGGCTCGTCAAGGCCCACCTGAGCTGCTTGAAAAGCAGCTCGCGCTGGACCGCCGGCCCGGGAATCGACATATCCGTCCCGCTCACAGACCGGATCTTAGCTTCGCTCCACGCTCTTTCAACAGCGCGCGCAGAACGGACCGGTGGCAATGCGCCTCGTCGGCGCAATAGCACCCCACCGAGAAGTTCGACTGACGTGACATCGCCGCCAGCAGGGTTATCAGGCGGGCCGTCTCCGGCGCGGCCATCTCCGCGCGGTACCGCTTCACGAAGCCGGCCCACTGGCGAGGCGTGCTGGCTGCCCTGCCCAGCTTCAGCGTCTCGCGGCTCGGTGCGAGCTCCGGAAGCCACACGTCGTACCAGTCCTGAGCGGCGTGCTGCTTTTTGGGCACACCTCGCGGCGGGTGTCGTACCGTGCCGATGCGAAGGCCTTCGTCGCGGTGCCTCGCGGTTCCGAGTCGAACGATACGGACCGTCATCGATTCACTAGAGGCGTGGAGCGATTGTTTCCGCTGCCTGGGCTGACGTCATTACTGGATGCACTTCGAAATCGACGATGTCGGTCCAGCGTGCCATCCACTCATCGAGCAGCCGCCGGTCGGCCGTTTCCATCAGCTGGTAGCAGCGTTCGAATTTCACGTCCACCCAGCTTGAGACGTACGAGAGTCCCGGGGGCGCAAGGCGTCCCTGTTCGCGGAATCGTCGATAGACGGGGACCGCGTCGCCACCCTTGAAGTGTTCGACCACCATGTAGAGCGTCTTGGTCATCGTCTTTCCAGCTGGCGGCTCAGCCACTCACGCGCCTCATCCCGCGTACCGAACACACCGAAGTGTGATCCGCGCTGCTCCTCCGCCAGCATCTCTCCGAACCGGCTGCTGAATCGAATGGAGCCAGGCGGGCAGACGACGGCGAGGCGAACCCCGTAGTTGCGAAGCTTCTGCAGGATTGCACCCGCCTCGCCCGAGCTCAGATCAAAGAACCGGTCGGTGAGATTCTCCGCGTAGAGAAGCGCCCCTCGCACGTTTTCGTCGAAGCACGACTCGACGATTCGATTCACATCGTCGACGCGGGACATGAAACGCTGGCCGGGAACGCCCTCGACCATCAGGAACCCGCCGTCATCGATTGTTGACAGCTTCATCGCGGTGCGCTCTTCAGGGCGAGAACCAGCTCTCTCGCCCGCCGTTCCAGCGACGCGAGCGACGCCTCCAGGTCCCCGCGCCT
Source organism: Vicinamibacterales bacterium (assembly GCA_036257535.1). Lineage (GTDB taxonomy): Bacteria > Acidobacteriota > Vicinamibacteria > Vicinamibacterales > 2-12-FULL-66-21 > DATAEE01. The sequence goes on from DATAFJ010000141.1 coordinate 39,913, forward strand.
CTGCTCGCGCGCCGCCTCGTCCGCCTCGCCCGGCACGTCGATGGGCGTGCCAATGACGATCGCAGCGGTCGCAAACGGCCTCGGCACCTGGCTCTGATCCCAGCTCCTCGCGGTCCAGTGATGCGACGCCTCGATGTGGAACGGGACGAGCGGATTCCCCGTTGCGCCGGCGAGCCACACCGCGCCCGGTTGCGCCTGCTTTGCGGGGCCTCGCGGGCCGTCCAGCGTGAAGGCGGCCGGCTTCCCTGCCTTCATGTCCTTCACGAGCTGCAGGAGAGCCCGGCGTCCGCCGCGCGACGTCGACCCGCGGGCCGTATCGTAGCCAAACCGCTCGATGATCCGCGCGATCCACTCGCCGTCGAAGTTCTCGCTCGTGATGACGACGATACCGCGGCGCTGGAAGTAGAGCGTTGCGGGGAGGATCCGGCCGTGCCAGAAGGCGAAGATTGGCTGTCGCCCCGACGCTTCGACGGCTTCGAGGTGCTGCCGCCCTTCGACCTTCCAGGTCAGCGTGCGCCCGAGGAGGGCCATGAACGGATAGCCGAGTGTGGCGATCGTCGCGGCTTTGAATCGCTGCGTCGGCGTCAGCACTTTACTTGGCGTCCCACCAGCTGGAGAGACTCTCCCGGGCCGGCCGGGGATGCTGTGCGTAGTGCGACGTGTCGTTGAAGAGCATCAGGCGCGCGCGCACGGGGTCGCGGAAGTCGAGGACGTTCATGCAGGCGGGCGCCTGGTCGAGGCGATCCCGGTACCCGCGGGGATCGAATCCGAGCAGGCTGCTCAGCAGGAGGCGGATCGTCGCCTTGTGCGACACCACCACCACGCGTTCGCCTCGATGACGTGTGACGATCTCGCGGAGCACCGGGAGCGCGCGGGCGAGAACGGCTACACCGGACTCGCCTCCCTCGGGCGCAAAGGTAAATGGGTCCTCCTCCCAGGCGGCGTACTCGTCCGGATAGCGCTCTTCGACCTCGCTTCGCGTCAGGCCCTCCCAATGCCCATGGCCGATCTCGCGCAGCCCGTCCCGCGTTTCAACCTGCAGCGCGCACGGGCCCGCGATCATCCTGGCGGTCTCGACGGTCCGCGACAGCGGACTCGAGTACAGCGCCGTCATCCCCTCGTCCCGGAGCCGCTCGCCGAGACAGGTCGCCTGCCGCCTGCCCTCCTCTGACAGTTCCACGCCGACGGCCCCGGAAAAGCGATCCTCAGAAGAAAGCGCGGTGGCGCCGTGGCGCACGAGGTATACGCGGGTGACCGTCACCGCTGACCCGCGCTCCAGCGCCCGTCCGCAAGCACGACGGACGTTTCGATTTGCCGCTCGGGAATCGACCAGTAAGTGCGGAGCAGGCGGTCCTTGTCAGCGTGCGAGACAACGGCAAACCCATTGCGCTCGTAGAAATCGATCGCCCACCGCGCATCTGCCCAGGTGCCGATCAGTACGGGCTTCCCGGTCAGCGGAGTGACGTGCAAGAGGAGCGCGGTGCCTACGCCTCTCCGCTGCGCCGTCGGCGCGACGTAGGCGTGGCGTATCAACGCAACCACGCCCTTGTCCTGAAACCCCATGACCCCGAGCAGTCGCCCCTCGTCTTCGGCAACCCAGAAGTTCACGCCCTCCCCGATCTCCTTCACGAGCTCCTGTTCGGGCATGTATGGCTCGTGCCACCGATCGACGGGAATCACGCCGCGGTAGGCCTGCGCCGCGTCGTTGATGATGGCGAGGATCTGTTTCAGATCGGCTTGCTTAGCACGGCGAATCCGCACTGGTCCACCCCATTACCGACGCTGCCACTTGATGTCCACGCCGTCGCTCGAACCGAGCGCGCGTCGAAGAAGGCCCAGGAGATGGTCGGTGGCCCGTCCGTCACCCACGACGTCAATCGTCGCCGCGTCGATGTAATAGTCCTTGTCCTCCGAGGACTCCTCTTCCAGAGCGTCGATGAGCACCTGCAGATCCGCTTCCGTGATGCTGCCGATCAGTTCGTTCGTCTGTGCGTTGTACAGATCGATCATTTTCGCCGTCCTCGTTTGCGCGGTCACCGCGTTCGCCCAGGCTCCACTCTGTGCACAACCTTGCCGTCCCCGTCCAGGAAATCGATGCTCGCCGTCCCGTCCGCCTCCACCTTCAGCGCCAGACGCGTTCGCCCCTCTGCATCGGACAGCAGAACGGTGGCCGCGCGCTCGCGCGTCTTGCCGACGAGAACACGCTGCGCCGGCTTCGGCGCTTCCGCCCTCACGCGCGCGACGGCGGCGTCGCGCTTTTCTTTGTCCTCTATCGCGTTCGCCGCGTTCAGCTTCTCCACGAGGTCGCTCAGCGGCGCGTCGGGCCTATCCCAGACCTTCAACGCGGCAGCGCGCCGGCCGTCTTCCTCCGCGTAGTCGAACCCGATCGTCTGATCCTGTCCGAGCTGGTCGAACATGATGCCGGCGTTTGCCAGGCGCTTGCCGTCTTGTTCCCGGCCTCTGAGCGTGAGGCCGCGCTCGGCCGTGATGTCACCGAAGGTCTGCGGCTTCGCGGGCTGGCGGAATGCGGGCGCTGCGAGGACGATGAAGACCAACAGGCTGGTCACGACGTAGGCATGGAGAAGGCGCAGCTGGCGGCGGATGGAGCGGGTCATGGATCCCTCACAGATCAGTAGCAGCCCCGAAGGGCTGCGCTACGCGGGATCGCTACGCGGGATCGCGATGCACCGTGTCCATCGAGAAAGCAGGCACACAGACCGCGACGTATTCGGCGCCGCCGTCTTCAGGTGTGCTGTAGCGAACCCATTCCCCTGGCGACGTGACCACCGCCTGGCCGGCACGCACGTCGAACGCTCCCCCTTCGAACTCCACGCGCACCATACCCCTCAGAACGACCGTGATCTCCTCGAAGGAAGGCCGCTGCCCCGGCTCCCGCCAGCCGGATGGGGAGACCATTCGCGCGACACTGACGGCCGTGTGCCCCGATTTCACCCGTCCGGCATACTCCTCGATCCGCTTGGGCGGCTTGCCCGCGGCGGCCACGACGGTCGGCGCATCAATCAACCGAGGCATGTGTCACATTCCGTCGTACTGCGGTCCTCCGCCTCCCTCGGGCGGAATCCAGTCGATGATCTGGTAGGGATCCATGATGTCGCACGTCTTGCAATGCACGCAGTTCGACGCGTTGATCTGCAGCTTCTTCCCCCCGCTCCCATCGTCCACCATCTCGTAGACGGCCGCGGGGCAGAAGCGCGTGCACGGATTGCCGTACTCCTCGCGGCACCGGGTGCGGCAAATGTCGGTGTCGTGGACGACGAGGTGCGACGGCTGATCCTCGGCGTGTCGCGTGCCTGAGTAGTGGACGTTCGTCAGCCGATCGAAGGTGAGCTTTCGATCGATCTTGACCGGCGTCACGGTCGCGTCGGGCGCCGGGGCGTTTCCGTCGTAGTACTGCTGGCGCGTCGCCAGCCGTTCGTGCCCTGCATGCGAGGGCATCGGATCTTTGATCCACCAACCTTTGGTGAGGAAAGCCACCCCGGAGTACGCCACACCGGCGTACAGCCCACCCGCGAAGCTCTGATGGACGTTGCGGACCGGATACAGCTCGCGCTTCACGTCGCTCTGTTCGACCTTGCTCTCGAACGCGCGCAGACGCTCCGCTGAGACGTCGCCCGCACGGATCGCGTCGAACGCCGTCTCGGCTGCGAGCATCCCCGTCTTGAGCGCGAGATGCACACCCTTCAGACGGAAGGAATTGACGTAGCCGGCGGCGTCGCCGACGATGAGGCCGCCATCCATCCAGGTCCTCGGAACCGTGTGCCACCCGCCTTCGGGCAGCGCCTTCGCTCCATAGCGCACCATCTGCCCGCCGTCGAGCAGGTCGCGCATGAGCGGGTGCTGCTTGAAGCGCTGAAACGCGATGTGCGGGTCGAACATCGGGTCCTTGTAGTCGAGACCCGCCACGAACCCGACAGACAACTGCCCGCCGGGCATCGAGTAGACGAACCCGCCGCCGAACTCCTCGTTCTTGAGCGGATATCCGAGCGTGTGCATCACGACGCCCGATCCGATCCGATCTGCCGGAACCTCCCAGAGCTCCTTGATGCCGATCGCATACACCTGCGGCAGCCGTCCCTCGTCGAGCCGCAGACGGCGGACGATCGTCTTCGTCAGGTTCCCGCGCACGCCATCCGCAAAGATGGTCACCCGCGCGCGGACGTCCACGCCCGGCTCGAACGACGGCTTGCGCTCGCCGTGCCGGCCGACGCCGCGATCGCCCGTGCGCACGCCGATGACCTGGTCTCCCTCGAACAGCACCTCCGACGCAGAAAAGCCGGTGAAGATGTCGATTCCCTC
>DATAFJ010000155.1:0-6591 GCA_036257535.1 Vicinamibacterales bacterium
CGCGCTGCGGCACGCGGCCGGGTGGCTGCGTGCGCTCGCGCGGGGTGACGCGCGAGCGCGCGCGGAAGAAGCGATGGCTGTGCTCTACTTCGTCGGCTACGTCTGGGATTCCAGGCGCGGCTCCTGATTCGAACCTCTCAGTTGCTCGCCACGCGAACCTTGTCCCACCGAACCTGTCCCGGATTCGTCTGCGGCGACGAGGTGCCGCCCTTCAGCTCGATCATCACGCCGGTCAGCGGGATTGCCGCGTCCCACGTCTGGCTGAAGTGCGTCGTCCAGGTACCTGGTGCGCCGCCTGAATCAGGGGCCGTTTCGAACAGCACCTGGTTGGTTGCGGCGTCGTGGCGAATTCGCAAGTACTGATGACTTGTCGCGCTGTAGGCCAGCGTCGCCAGAGTCGTTTTCACACTCGCGCGTTTTTCGGCAACGAGCGAGGGTCCCGCGACATACCAGCGATAGTAATAGTTGCTCTTGCCGACCGCGAACATTGCGTACGTGTCGGTCGCGGCGGACGATGGCGGTTCGACGAGCTGCACCTCGGCGGAGACACCGGAGAACGTGAACGAGCTCTTTGACCGAACGCCATAGTAGTGTGAGCCGGTCGCACCGCTCTTGAGCGGACCAATCACGAGCGTCCCGCCGCTCACGGCGAGAGGAATCGTCGAGTCCTGCGTGCCCGTGAACAGGTTTCCGGCGAGCCATTTCGTCGTGTCGAGCGAACTGGAGGAGAAGTCGTCCGATAGCAGCGGTCCCGGCAGCGGGGGCGGCGGAGGCGGCCCGCCCGCCGTCGTGAAGCTCCAGACCGAGCTCAACCTCGGTGCGGCGCAGGGCGTCACTCCCGGCGCGTCGACGCAGCTGGCCATCGTGCGGCTCCGCACGCGCCAGTAATACTTCGTCCCCGGGGCCAGTTCGCTGACGACGAACTTGAACTTCTTGAGGTCACTCACCGACGCACGCGGGCCCAGTGCGAGATTGGCGGCGATGAGCGGGGGGTTCGACGTCGTCCCGAAGTACACATCGTAGATGTGGGCGAACTCCTGAGGATCCCACGCGAGCGTCACGCTGTTCGCGAGCCCCGTCGCCCCGTTGGCGGGCGACTTGTTCACCGGCGTATCCGGGGAAAGCGGTACGAATGGCTTCGTTTCTTCGATGCCGCCCGGAGCCATGTTGTTCCACTTTCGCTCGAACTGGTTCCGGAAGAACGTGTAGAAGTCCAGCCGCTTTGTGAAGTAATTGTGTTCGTCCTGAGAGTTCGGGTGCGGCGGAGTGCCAGAATCCGAAGTGCCCGCCGACGGGCTCGTCCAGTTCGATGAGCCGAAGATCGTCATGCCCTGACTATGGAGGACCGTCGACTTCTGATGAATCAGGCCGAGGTGCGCTCGGTCACGGATCGCGATACCAGCCACGTACAGGCGATCGACGTTCCACGAATGCCAAAGACGCGACCTATCCCTGTACTGGTCTTGCTCTGTGATCAGCCGGACGGCGACGCCGCGATTGTGGGCCGCGATTAGGGCGTTGGTGTGCTGCTGGTCGGTGATGCGGAACATCGTGGCGTCGATGCCGTCGGTTTCCGCATTGTATGCTGCGACCGATCGCGTCCGGAAAGTCTTCTGTCCGGCCGGGGCGGGACAGAAGGTCATCTCGGGATCGATTGGATACGTAAGGTATGCCCGCGTGGTGCCCGTTACGTTCGCGTAGTCCTTGAACCTCGTGGTGTTGGTCCACAGGTCGTCGAACTTCGTCTTGAATGAATTGATGACCGACTGCGTCTTGGAGAAGTAGATGACCTCCGCGACGTACTCAGCGTACGGTGTTCCAGGAACGAACGCGTCGCCGCTGTAGTTGGCGGCGCTGAACTCGACGACGTTCTGCTCCTCGAACAACATCATCTTCCAGTGGAAGATGTAGTCGTACGGAGGCTTATCGTCCCAGTTAGCCTGCCGACGCATCGGGATTCCACCGTTCTGCAGCTCGCTTAGGCGCGTCACGTTCAATGGGTATTGGGGATTCGCTTTCAGATCCATCAGGACGCGCACGCGCACGCCCCTGTCCTTCGCTTTCTTGAGCTCGGTGGTATACCGGACATCCTCCATGAACCAGAAGGCGACGTCGATGCCTTTCGTCTCGAGCTTGATGAGATCGAGGAGAGGCGTGCGGCAGTCCTCAAATGCCGTATCGCAGAGCCGGTCCTGCTGCGCCGCGGCGGTCGTCGGCGATCCGAAGAAGAACGCCGCCGCCAACGCGACGGTGGTGAGCCCCAGGGCTGGTTGGAGGCTTCGCAGCGGACGGAAAACGGACTGAACGAGAGAGCTGAAGCGCATCATGGCTGGACGGGCGTTCGCAAACGTGATGCCCGGAGATTCTCCTTTGACTCAACTGGGAAAACTACTGGAGCCTGTGGTTCGGATGCACCCGACCTCGTCCGTAAGACGGTAGCGTCCGTCCGCTTCTGGGCAACTTTGTTCCACCGCTGCCGTATAAATCCGGCGAAGAAGCACATCCACAACTCGCGCTCGAACGAGGCGACGGCGTCGCCACGCGATAGATCGCGGACCCACCGCCCCATTACTACCAGGGCCTTCCGGTAGAGGTATCTGGGCACGCCGAAGATTTGCGGAACGCGCGTGAAGTCGAGCGTCGTCTGCTGAGGATTCTCGGGATCTAGACCAGACTGTGCGAACAGTATCGCACGAGACACGCCACGCCAATAGTACCAACGCCGGAAATACTTTTTCGTGAGCCGCGCGGCGGGAATCACGTGCTCGACGATCATCGCGGGCGCGTAGCAGCCGCGCAGCCCCGCCGTACGCGCCCGGACGCACCATTCGCGGACCTCCTGCCCGAGGAGCGTGCCGGCGCGGCGCCCGACGCCGGGGTTCCAGAGACCTGCTCGATCGAATACCGAGCGGCGGAACGCCATGTTGACGCCGAGTGGCATTCTTGCGCCAAACTCGATCGATTCGGGTCCGTAGTCGAGCAACGCGATCACGGCCCAGTGCCTGCCGCTCCGCTCGGGCAGCCACCCGGGCCGCGGATCGTTCCAGATCGGCAGCACGCGGCCCCCGACGTAATCACATCCCAACGCGTCGAGCGCCGCACCCGCCTGGTCGAGCCAGTCGGCGGGCACGCGCACGTCATCATCGGTCGTGGCGATGATCCTTCCGCGAGCCGCGCGGATTCCGGCGTTCAGCGCCGGGCTGCGCCCTGGTTGCGTTTCGAACAGATACTGGAGCGGGGCGGGGAACGTCTTCGCACGCGTCGTGATCACTTCCCGCGTGTCATCGGTCGAGTTGTTGTCGACGACGAGAACTTCCCAGTCGTCTGCCGTGCGCAGGCGAGCGAGGCTGTCGAGGGTTTGACGCAGCTCGACTGCGCGGTTGTGGGTCGCTATGACGATCGAGTACCTCATGGCACGACCCACCGGCGCTTGATCTGATAAATCGGCCGCAGCAGCGCAGGGGCATAACGCGCGACGAAGCGCGCGAAGCGTGTCGTCTTGTCGCCGCGCTGGGTCGCCAGCGACTCGATCCAGCGTGCCGCAAGCGCGACGTCGCCGCGCGTCAGCGCCTGCCGGGCTTCCGCGACCGAGTGCTCCGCGGTGAAGCGCACGACCTGGCGCTCGAGGATGTCACGCTCCGGCGAGTCGACGGGGCAATAGATCCGGGCCTTTTCGAGCACTTTGAGAATGCCGGCGAGCATCCGTGCTTCGTTCGAGGACAGGCTATCGGCCCGCCGGCGGTACCACGCGAGCGGATAGGGGTTGCGCGCGAACCGGAAACCGCGCGCCGCCGCGCGAATCCAGTAGTCGTAGTCCTCGTTCGTCGCGAGACGCTCGTCGAACTCGCCGATGGTCTCCCAGACGCGCCGCCGGAACACGGTCATGATGAAGACCGCCTCTTCATCGGCGAGGATGGTCGCGAGCGTAATGGCGGGATAGCCCTCGGCCCAGGGCCGCACAGGAAAACCATCGCGCGGACCGCCGAGGTTCTTGGCGTTGGTTGTGACGAGATCGGCGCCCGGATCGCGCGCGAAGACCGACATCTGCGAGGCAAGGAACTCCGGTTCCCAGAGGTCGTCGCTGTCCAGCAGCGCGAAGAACTGGCCGGTCGCCACCCGCATGGCGGCGTTCCGCGCCGACGACAGCCCGCCGTTCGGCTTCGAGACGACTCGCACGCGCTCGGGGTCCAGCCGCCGGACCTCTTCCGCGATCTGGCCGGTCGCATCGGTCGACCCATCGTCCACGATGATCAGCTCGAGGTCGGAATACGTCTGTGCCAGCGCGGTCGCAGCAGCGTCGGCCAGGTACGGCTCGACGTTGTACGCGGGCATGATCACGCTGACGGTTGGCATGCGTGACCTCCCATCGTGCCGTGGGAATGGACTGCCGCCGGCGCGTCGAGCTCGATGACCTCGTACAGCGCCTCCACAGCGCGCCGCGTCGCCGTACCGGGCTGATAGAAAAGGTCCGCCGCGACGGCACGCCGCTCAGCGGATCGCGCCCATGGGAGCGCCAACGACCGCTCCACAGCGGACGCGATCTCCGGCACGTCATTCACCGACTGCGACGCGCTCGCGAGCAGCGCCACATAGTCGGGATGGACGTTCGCCAGCGACAGCAGGGCCGGACGGTGAATCCGGACGAGCGGCTTGTCGAGCAGCAGGTACTCGAAGCCGGCAGAGCTGTGGTCCGTAACCATCACGTCCGCGGCCACGAGGAGCGGGCAGATGTCGTAGCCGGTCGCCAGATGACCGCCGGCCGCCCGCAGCATCGGCTCGAGGACGGACATCCAGTCGGCCCCGCCCGAATAGCGCGCGCGCAGGTCGCGCGATCGATCGTGCAGCTTGACGATGACATTCACGGGAAGCCGGAGCAGGGCCTTGATCAGATCGACGCCGAGGGCGTTCAGCGACGAGGCGGGCGACCACGTCGGCGCGTAGAGAATCGTGGGCCGCGCGGGATCGAGTCGGAGGCCTTCGAGGACAGGCGACCGCGACAGCGAGCCGTCCACGAGGCAATCCGTCTTTGGATAGCCGATGAGCCGGATGGCCGGGCTGTCCGGATCGATCGCGCCGGCCGCGATGAAGTTCGCGAGGCGGCGGCGATTGACGAAGAAGAGCCGGTGCCATTCGCGCTTAGACCGGGCCGGCGCGTCGAAGCCGTATTTCCCGCCCACGCCGTGAAACATCTGCACGCGCGCCGTGCCGCGCGGCAGCTTTGCCCACATGAAGTCAGACGCGACGTAGGCATCGAAGCGTTCGAGCGCCGCACGACGCGGTGAGACGCAACGGATACCGTTCGCTTCCTGGTAAATCTCGCAGAGACGGGATGGCTCGTTGCTCGCGGTAAACGAGAATCTCACGCGCAGATCGACCGCCATCGCGCGGAGCACCGGGGCGAACACGGCGAAGTTCACTCCCGTGCGCGCGTCGACGAGCAGCTCGCGCCGGCCCGCCCGGCGCGTCAGCCGCCGGTCGAAGGCGCGGAGTCCGTCGATCACGCGGCCGAGCGCTCCGGTCATCGCAGCCGCGCTCGAATGATCTCGCGCGGCACGATCGTGAGCGCGAGGATGTAGTAGAAGGTCCAGTTGTACGCGATCGACGCGAACTGTGCGCACGCGAACCAGCCCGCCAGAGCGATGCCGACCCCTCCAGCGAAGAGCTCGAGCGTTTCCCGCTCGGAGCGCTCAAATGGTATGAGGGCCCGATCTGGATGCCGCCGGAGAATTCGAAGCATTCGATGACTCGACCGGACCGCTCCAAAGCCGCGCCAGATCAGAAACAGGAAGATCAGGGGGCCGAAAATGCCGAGGTCGGCCGCAAGCTGCAGCACCACGTTGTGGCTCTCGTGCCAGGATTCGGCGCGCCCCTCCGGCGCGTAATTCCGGAACTGTCCTGCGCCGACGCCGGTGAGCGGGCGATCGAGAAACGCCTGGAACGCTTCGCCCATCACCACACGACGGGCCTCGAATGAACCGGTCTGGTCCTGCTCTTTATTCCCGATGCTGGCCATCCGCTCCCAGTACGCCGAGGGCACGAACGGTCCCGCGAGCATTGCGGCGACGAGGCCGGCGCCGATCATCCCAGGCCGGCGGCGTCCCAGCCAGATGCCGGCCAGCACCAGCACCGCCACCAGGCCGAGGAATCCGGCGCGCGACTGCGTGGCGACGATCGCGCCGAGCAACACTATTGCAAGGCCGCCGCAAAAGAGGCGCTTCCACGTTCGAAGCGGCGCGATCGCGCCGGCGAGCGCCAGCGGAAAGAACGTCACAAGGTTCATCGCGAGATCGTTCGGATTCCCGAAAATGCCTCCGACCGTCCCGTAGACGCGGCCGTGTGCGGTGACGTTCACGCCGCGGGCGTAGTCGACGATCGCGCGAAACGCCAGGTAGGCGCAGCACGCAAGGATGAGCCCGACGAACTGTTCGAGGCGTCGCGGCGTGGCGACGGCGTGCAGCATCAGGATGAAAATCAAGAGTGCCTTCAGGAACAGCTCGGTGAACGTCTCGAGCGATCCCGCTTTCCAGATCGAGAACGGCAGCGTGGCGAGGATGAGCAGGCCGAGCGCGACGACGCCGCCGACTTCCGGGA
>DATAFJ010000159.1:0-3497 GCA_036257535.1 Vicinamibacterales bacterium
GCAACGTCCACAGCGGAACGGCGTGGTTCTTCTCGAGGAACCGTCCGCCGAAATGCAGGCCGAGCACCTGGTGCGTCTCGAGATCGACGACCGGCGATCCGGAATTGCCGCCGAGCGTCGAGCAATCGTGGAAAATCTCGAACGCGTCGAGCGCATCGCCGGACACCTCTCCGGGCTGCAGCCGCTTCACGTTGTAGATGTCGGCAAAAATCCGCTTCATCGGCTCCGGGTCGTTCCTGCGGCCGTCCCACGCCGGATAGCCGATGACGTAGACCTTGTGCCCGGTGAGCGTGGACGGTGACGCCTGAGCGATCGTGAGCGGATCGGGCAACTGTTCCGCGCCGGAGACCTGCTCCACTTTCAGCGCCGCCATGTCGTGATCCTCGTGGATCCCGATGATGCTGGTCACTTTGAACGTCAACGCGTCTTCCGATCCGAGCTCCGCTTTCAGGTTGATGCTCGCTCGCATCGGCGTCCGGAACGTCCACGTTCCATCGTCCGACCGCCGCGAGAACTCGACGGCGACGTGACGGTTGGTGATCACCACGTCTTTGCCGGCCAGAAAGCCGGTACCCAGCCACTCGAAGTTCGGGTTGCCCGACACGTCGATCCGGCCGACGCGGCGGATCACTGCCTGGATCTCCGCCCTCACGGTCTTGAGGTCCTTCCAGAGCGCCGGCGGCTCCATAAAATCCCCTTCCTGAACCAGGATCGCGGGACGCCCGGTCAGGAGAATGATCGCCTCGAGGCCTTCCTGCTCCCGCGGAGTGATGTCGTCGCGGCCGAGCTCGATCTTCTTCATCGCCTCGACGCCTTCCTGGACCTGCGCGGCGCGCTCTTCGGCGATCGCGCGGCCGACTGGCGTGGCCTCGGCGACGGCGGAGGCACTACCCGTCCGCGACGTGCTCCGAGTCGTCGATTCGAAACCAGTCGGCATCGTTTCGAGCGCAGCGCCGACGTTCAATTGAGCGAGGGCGCCCGCCGCCGCTTCGTACGTTCCAAGAATCCGCCGTGCCTGCTCGATTACGAGTTGCTTTCTGGACATGCTTCCCCCTACCTCCCGTCGGCGACGATGAGCCCGGCGACGCGCTCGGCGAGCGCCGCGATGGTTTTTGACGGGTTCAGCCCGATCGCCTCGGGCACGATTGCACCATCTGCCACAAACAGGTTCCGGTATCCGAACACTTCTCCTCTGTGATCGACGACCCCTTCGGCCGCCGTGCGGCCCATGTTGGCGCCGCCGAGCGGATGCGGCGTGATGAGGTCGCGGCCAAACGTCCACGTGAGCGGCACGAGCGGCACGCCTCCGGTCGCGCGCGCGAGCTGCTCGTGGGTTCGAACGATCGCCTCGATCGTCTCCTCTGAATGCTGGATGTCCCACTCGAGGAACAACCGGCCGTTTTTCAGGGAGAGCACACCGTTCGCGGCGTCGCGCCCCTGTGCAAACCACGGCATCACCTGCGAGAGCAGATTGAGGCGGGTCAGCATCCGCGCGCTCTCCGAAAGCGAGCGCTCGGCGGCGTTCTGACCGTCGCGCTCGGCGAGCCGATCGAGAAGCACACGGGCGAGGTCCGGGAAGCCGCCGTCCTCGATGAAGAACTCGTTCCCCTGCCCGTCGCCGTTCAGGAAGTTGATCGCCGACGTGATCGTCGGCCCGCGCGTTGGATTGACGGCAGGCATGCGCAAGGGATACAGCGCCGGCGTCAGGAAGTCGCCGTTGCTGCTCCAGTTCCGGCCGAGAAACGCGCTGACGTTCGGCAGCGTCCTCGCCACGTCGCGCGATCGCAGCAGCAACTCGGTCGAGCCGATCGAACCGGCGCCGAGCACGACGATCCGGGCCGTCGCGCTGCCGGCAACGAGGCTGTCGCCGGAGATGCGATCGAACGAAACCCGATAGCCTCCGGCTGCGGCTTCCGGAGCCACGTGCCGCACGACGTGAAGCGGACGAATCTCGGCCCCGTGCCGCTCGGCGAGCGGGAGATAGTTCAGATCGAGCGTGTTCTTGGCCTTGACGTCGCACCCGATGTCGCAGTTGCCGAGATGCACGCACGTGCCCTGCTGCACGCCCTGCGCGTTGGTGAATGTCTTCGAGTGCGAGACGTTATGCGGATCAGGCGTCGAGTATCGCCACTGCGGATCGAAGGTGACCGCCAGGTCGAGCCGCTCGAACCGGTCAGCCCATCCTTTCTTCTCCGCAGCCTCCTTGACGAGGCGCGTCCGCTCGGGCCACTGCTCCTGCGGAACCTTCTGAACGTTCAGCATCGCGCCGACGCGGTCGTAATACGGCGCCAGCTCGGACACGGTGATCTCGGGCGGCCAGCCCTTGTCGAAGCTGCCTGCCTTCGCGTTGACGGAGATGTTCGCGTAGACGAGCGACCCTCCGCCGACGCCTGCGCCCTGAACGACCGACATGTTCGGGTAGATGCGCAGGTCGAACCATCCGTTGAGGAGCTCGGGATGATCCTGATCCCAGATCCATGGATCGGTGGGTCGGCGCGGGTAGTCCGCGACCTCCCATCTTCGTCCGCGCTCGAGCACGAGAACCCGGTACCCCGCTTCGGCGAGTCGCGCCGACACGGCGGCGCCGCCGAAGCCGCTCCCCACCACGATGGCGTCGAAGTCGGTCGCCATGGCGTGTCAGAAGGGGGCGTAATCCGCGAACTGACGGAGGAAGACGTCCCAGATCTTTCCGAAAAAGAAGACGCCGAACCTGTTCAACGCGGAGATCTGATGGCCGACCGACGGCGCCTTCACCCGGAACGTCGTGAGCTGCTGGAGGAAGTCGTACCACCTGATGGCGATGATGCCGGCGGCGGCCGGCGCCGCGCCCGGCTGATCCTGCTCCACTCGCCCGTTCCACAGCTTGACGAACAGCGTCGTCGTATCCGACCAGATATCCATCCCGCCGTCGTCGTAGATGTCCTTGACGCCGGTAAGCGTGCGCGGCTGCTCCTGCTCGTCCGTGAAGAAGAGGCGATAGTACATGTGCTTCCGGGCAGGATCAGTCTCGTGGACGAGCAGGTTGAAGATGCCTTCGTTCACCTCGCGTCTGCCACCAATGAGGGGCGACTCGATCCAGCCGGTCGCACTCGCGCGATGGTCCGGGTCCGTGATGAAGTGATCCAGATCGTCGATCGCGATCGTGAGACGGACGTTGAGCTCCGTGTTCTGCGCGCGCCCCTTCTCCTCGCCGTCTGCAGGATCCGATGTGCCGGCCGCCGCGTGACCCTTCATTTCCTCGGTGAACTCCAGCGTCGTCCGCGGCTCCGCCGTCTCGACGTCGACGTACGCAAGCCCTTCCTGAAGCAGTGGAATGCCGTTCTGCTGGCACCACATCCGGGCAGTCCTGACGCCGAGATTGACCGCCTCGGCCATGCGGTCGCGCGAGAGATTGAAGAGGTAGTGGACGGGAACCTCGGCCTGGAGCAGCTTGAGATCGATGTGCCGGCCGAACTCGCCCTGGCCGCCGGCAGCGATGGCTTCGTTGCTTTTCTCGA
>DATAFJ010000171.1:0-2760 GCA_036257535.1 Vicinamibacterales bacterium
CGCGCAAGGCCGACGTCGAAGCAGCGCTGTGCAACTGTCTCGGGTTCGGGTCGAAGAACAGCGCGCTCGTGCTGGGACGGGTGCAGTGACTTTTGCCTCGAGCCTTGTAGAGCAACGACCGCGAGCGGCGTCGCGCCGGTCTCGTCCGACGACGGCCTCCGGCGTGCTCGTGGTCGGGGCAGGTCCCGCTGGCAGCGTGGCGGCGCTGATTCTCGCGCGCGCCGGCGTCAGCGTCAGGCTCGTCGACAGAGCCAGCTTTCCACGTCCCAAGCTTTGTGGCGATACGGTGAACCCCGGCGCGTTGTCCATCCTCGACCGGCTTGGCATCGGTTCGGCCGTTCGTGCACATGCGCGCGCGTTTACCGGCATGGTCGTCACAGGACCGGGAGGCGCGACGGTCACCGCCGACTACCCGTACGGGATCGCCGGAGTCGCGGTCGAGCGGAGCCAACTCGATCTGCTGCTGCTCAACGCGGCAATCGCGGCCGGCGCCGACTTCACGCCCGAGGTGAATGTCGTCGCGCCCACGATCGCTTCCGACGATGCTCGCGTCGACGGCGTGCGGATTCAGCAAGGCTGTCGAAGTGAAGAAATCAAGACGCGGCTCGTGATCGCCGCAGACGGACGGCACTCGAAGCTTGCGGCCGTGCTGGGATTGACGCGATTTGCGCCGCGCCCGAAACGGTGGGCGTTCGGCGCCTATTTTTCGGACGTCGAGGGTTTGACCGCTCGCGGAGAAATGCACGTCGGTATCGACGGATACACAGGCGTTGCCCCTCTGGTCGGCGGCGTTGCGAATGTCTGCGTCGTGCGTGAGTTGAAGGGGCCGTGGTCTCGTGGGTCTCGGGGCGACGAAATCATCCGCGACGCGGTGGCCGGCAACGCAGGGCTGCGGCAACGCTTCGCCCGGGCGCGGCAGGTCTCGGCCGTCACCGCACTCGGGCCGCTGGCCGTCGATACGAGCGCGGCAGGACGCCCCGGCCTCCTGCTGGCTGGAGATGCGGCGGGCTTCGTCGACCCGATCACGGGCGATGGATTACGGTTCGCCTTCCGGGGCGGAGAGCTCGCAGCAGCCGCTGCGCTGGCGGAGCTCGGAGGCGGCCCGCTCCCAGCCCACGAGCGGCTGCGGTCGGCGCGGGCGCGCGAGTTCTCAGGCAAATGGCGATTCAATCGCGCTCTCCGCTCGCTGATCGCGTCGCCGCGCGGCATTGCCCTGACCGAAGCGCTTGCGACGCGGTGGCCGGCCTCGGTCGGCATGCTCGTCGGCATCGCGGGTGACGTTCATCTGACCCGGGGCTGACCATGTCCCCGATTCTCATTGCATCGCTCGCATCGCTGGCTGTTTTCGGCATGATGCTCGTCGAGTGGTGGATTTCGATGCGAAACGAGCGTCGGCTGCGGGACGCCGGCGCGATAGAGCCGGCTCAGGACGTGTATTCGACAATGCAGTGGGCGTATCCGGCCGCATTTGCCGTGATGGCGCTCGAGGGTGCGATTTTCGGCTCGGGCTCCGCAGTTACGACATTCGCGGGCGCATTGCTGATGACGGCGTCCAAAGCGTTGAAATTCTGGGCGATCGCCTCGCTCGGCTGGCGATGGACCTTCCGTGTTCTGGTGGTTCCCGGAGCGCCGCTTGTGGGCCATGGCCCCTACGCGATGTTGCGGCATCCGAACTACGTGGCCGTCATTGGCGAGCTGGTGAGCATGGCGGTGCTCGTCAATGCGTGGGTAACGGGGCCGTTAGCGATGGTCCTTTTCAGCCTTCTGCTTCGCAGTCGAATCTCGGTCGAAAACAGGGCGCTGCGGCACCCCGCTTGCTCCTGAGCAGATTGGCTACGTGGCATATACTCTACGGACAGAACACCGATGGCAGTCGATCGCGAGACACCGCAGTCCCCGGTGTTGACGGGGCGGCAGTTCTGCGCTGTCTGCGCGGCGCTCCTGATTGCCATCACCACCTCGTCATCCGGCCAGACCCCGGCCGTTGACACCTCTCCCTTGGCCGCGGCGGGCCGTGCCTTCAACGCGGGCCAATACGACCAGGTCGAGGATCTTTTGCAGTCCGTGAATGGTGAGGCGTCAGCGGTCCTGCGCGCGCGCGCGCACGTCGCTCGCGGAAGATACGGAGAGGCAGAGAAGCTGCTCGCAGGATTCGCTGGCACTTCGCCTGCCGGCGACGCCGCGCTTGAGCTGGGATTGCTTCAGCTTTACCTTGGGCGCCGTCCGCAGGGTGTAAGAACGCTCGAAGTCGTCCTCACCCGTGGTGCGGACGACACGCCAGCCGACCTGATCCGGCTCGGCAGGGCAGCCCGCGCGCTCGGCCGCTTCCAGGATGCGAACGGGTTTTTCCGCAACGCGAACGTTCTAGCGCCGAACGATCCCGCGATCAATACAGCATGGGGCGAGCTGTTTCTCGAGAAGTACAACCGGTCAGAGGCCCTGAAGTCGTTCCAGAGTGCGGTGAAAGCTCGGGCCGACTACGTTCCCGCACAGGTTGGTCTCGCGGAAACAACGCTTGAGGAAGATCCGCCGGCAGCGAAATCCGCGATCGAAGCGGCACTGAAGATCAATCCGAGCTACGTCCCTGCGCACCTGCTGCTTGCCGAGTTGGCGCTGGACAATCGCGAGCGCACCGAGGCACAAGCCGCGGTACAGAAGGCGGTTGCCGTGAACCCCAACAGCCTCGAGGCACGGTCGCTCGAGGCAGCCATCGCGTTTCTCGAGGGCCGGACGGCCGACTTTCAATCCTCGGTGGCAGGA
>DATAFJ010000204.1:0-9156 GCA_036257535.1 Vicinamibacterales bacterium
GTCTGACCCTTCTGCACCGACGCGTAGAAGATGCCGGTTGCGTTGCTGCGCACGACCTCGGTCGTTTCTATCCAGACAGGGTTGCCGGCCGGATCGGGACCTGTCGGCCGCATTCCGAGATGCTTGAGAAGCCCCGCAACACCGCGTTCGACCAGGGCGATGGATTCTCCGTCGACGACCGCCATCCCTCCTGTCTCCGTCGTCAGAGCCGGCTTCCCGCGCGTGATGGCGGTATTGGACAGATAAACCGAAGCCGCCGCATCGAGGGGGCGTTCGCGATCCATGACGATGTGGTCCAGGCCGAAGGCTTCCGCCATCGCGCGTCCCTGCTCGGCGACTTTCGGGTCGCCGGTCGTGATCCAGTAAAGGTAAGGGCGAAGCGACTCGTTTCCGTCGCCGCAGTGCAGGTCCACGACGTGCGTGGAGCGGCCGATGACTTCGCGGGTGATGGCATCGGCAATCCGCTCGGAGATCGTTCCATCGGCCCGGCCGGGAAACACGCGATTGAGGTTCTTGCCGTCGATCGGCGAGTAATAGATCGTCCGGCCGAGAAACGACGGCATGTTCGCGACGTGGACCATGACGACGGTGCCTCGGAGCGTCTTCGGGTCGATCGTCGTCTGCATGCGCTGGAGCGCGATGATCGGCACGTACTCCATCCCGTGCGTCCCGGCGACCAGCGCGAGCACCGGTCCAGGCGAACTGCCATGGATGATCGTGAACGGCACGGTCGTGCCGCTGTCGCCGCCGCGTCGGGCGATGTCAATCGCGCCTGCGGCGATCGATCCCGGCTGGGCGGTCACCGATGCAACGGTGAACGGCTGCGCCCACGCCGTCGAAGCCATCAACACGATTCCAGCGCAGAGAAACGAGCCGCATCGCGAGACCATAAGAACCCCCTTCGGCGGCGATTGTACGGTTGAGCCCTCCGGAGGACAACGGCCGCCTGACGAATGCAAAAACCTCCGTTTCTGGCCCATTTTCAGGGAGTCTCAACGTGGCATCGGACTTGACTCTACGGCTGGCGGAGAGAGGAGACGACCATGAGGACGATGTCGCGAAACGTAATCGGCGCCGTTGCGGGCGTCGCATTGCTCGCCGCCTACGGATGCAACGGGAGCGAGGACTTGACGCGCGTCCGCGCGGCGGAAGATCCGCTGGCGCGCGGCGTGGCGCTCTCGGACGCTGCTCAGCCGGCCGACGGGCAGGTTCTCGTGACGTGTGAGCCGACGCAGCGCACGCTCGTCCGGCAGGTGGTCTTGAATGGCCGGTCCGTGGCGCGCGTCGAGTGCGTGACCGACACCGCGATGGCGGGCACGTATGGCGCATATCGCGCGCCGTACGGGCAGCCGACGGTCATTCCGGCGGGACAGATCTACGAACCGGCGGCCGCTCCTGTCTATCGTGAGGCGGCGCCTCGAGTCGTCCGCCAGCCGTCACGCGTGATCACCGAGCGCAGTCCGACGCGGTCGGTGAAGAAGAGCGCGATCATCATCGGCTCGTCCGCGGGCGTCGGCGCCGGAGTCGGCGCAGCGGTCGGAGGCAAGAAGGGCGCGCTCATCGGCGCGGCGATCGGCGGCGGCAGCGCGGCGATCTGGGATCAGATTACCCGCAGGTAGCATTGCTGAATGTGGAGTGCCGAATGCTGATTGGCCATCAGCATTCAGCACTTCCTGGTCCGGCGCTGACCGGCTAGCGATAGACCAGGAATGTGACGCGTCTGACCTCGGCGCCATCAGCACTCATCCGAAAGACCTCGTACTGGTCATTCAGCCCTCGCGAAAATGCGATATTGCTTCCGTCCGGCGACCAGGACGGTCCCCAGTCGTTGACGCGGTTGTTCGTCAGGCGGCGAAGCCCCGAACCGTCCGAGTTGACGACAAAGAGCTCAAACAGCCCCTGCGATGAGTCGTCCTTGCCTTCCGGAGTCGCGTCGAATACGAGCCTCGCCCCGCCCGGCTCCCAGGATGGATTGGCGGCGTCGCCAGGAGGCGTGATGGGTCGCAGATCTCCACCGTCACTCCGGATCGTGTAGAGGCGCCGTTGCCCGGTCGCGTCATCTGACGCCGCAAACGCAAGCTTCGTCCCATCCGGCGACCATCGCGGACGCAGGAGGTAGCCGTGCCGCACACCCTGCGTCAGGCGGGTTGCCTTCCCGCCTTCGAGCGTCATGATCCAGATCTGCTGTCCCTCCTCGCGGTCCGACACGAACGCGATCTGTTTTCCGTCCGGTGACCATGACGGCATCACGTCTCGAGCGCGCGTGTCCGTCAGCCTGACTGCGGCGTGATCGTCGAGTCCCAGCAGATAAATGTCGCGGTTCCCCAAGCGATCCGAATCGAAGGCCAGCGAACGGCCGGAGGGAGACCATTCCGGCTGGTAATCATTTCCCGGCCCGTTCGACACCTGGCGCAGGTTTCCGCCGTCGGAATCCATCGTGTGGATTCGCCACCCATCGGGTGTGCGCGTGTAGAACGCGAGCTGACGGCCGTCTGGCGACCACCGTGGAAGATAGTTGGAAGACGCATTCAGGGGAGCCGTCCAGTTCGGCTCGTTACTGCCCTGTGCCGCCAGGGCCGCAATGATCAGGAGCAACGCCCCGGCGTGGGCTAAGATCCACTTCATGCTCGCGCTCCTTCTGCTTGCGCTCGTCATGCAGGCCAGTTCATCCAGCGCACCCGCGACCGTCGAGACAAAGTATCTCGCGCTGAAACCATCTGCCAGCGCCGATGCCGTCGGCCCGGGTGCCCGCTTCACGCTCCTCCTCGACGTCGTCCCCAAACCGAACATCCACGTCTACGCGCCCGGCCAGCCGGACTACATGCCTATCTCGCTGACGCTCGACGTCGATCCGGCATACCGCGTCGCGGCCGATGCGCGCTACCCGAAGCCGCAGGTGCTGTTCTTCAAGCCGCTGAACCAGCGCTTCAAGGTGTACAGCGCTCCCTTCCGCATCACGCAGGATGTCATTCTCGCGGAAACGCCGGCACTGCGCGCGACTGCCGGAACGGCCGGCACAACGCTCGTCGTGAAAGGGAAAGTCGCATACCAGGCATGCGACGATCTGATTTGCTACCTGCCGGTTGAAGCGCCCGTGAGCTGGACGCTCCGGCTGAAGCACGCGTCCGTTCGCTAGAGACTCGACGTCAGCCAGAAGAAGCCGAGCGCGATGGATCCGATCGACATCAGCGCGCCGGCCGTGCGGCCGAGCCTGGCGACGGTTTTTGTCGACATCACCCGCGCCAGCGCCACGCCGAAGATAGACATCGACAGCAGAATGCCGACGGCGAAGAGCGCGATGAGCGCGAAGAGCAGCGGGATCTGAAGGCCCGCGGCGCGCTCGCCGAACGGCGCAAGGAGCGTAAGCCCCCGAAGGCTGCTGACGGCGAAGACAGCGCCGAGCAGCGTCGGCAGGGCAGAGCCGTGCGCCGCGACGCCCGGATGGTCCGTGGGCGATCCGAGATGCAGGTGCCACGCGCGCGCCGGCCGCGGCGGCCAGGAATGAGCGTGGCTGTAGACGCGGCCGGTGGCGACCGCCCAGAGGCCGATTCCACCGAGCACGATGAGCAGGAGGCCGCCGGCGATCTCGCCGCTCTGCTCGACGACGAGCGGAACCGTCCAACCGGCCAGGATGACGGCGGCCGCACCGAGCCCGAGCAGCAACGCATGCCCAATTGCGAAGCGAACGGCGACGCCCACGGCACGCGTTCGCGCCGACGCCGCGTCGCCGCCGGTCATTGTCGCGACGGCGGCGATCGCCATCAGGTGGTCGGCGCCAAGGCCGTGGAGGAAGCCGAGCGTCAACGCCGACGCAATCAACAGCACGGACCCATCATACCCTCAGAGGTCGCTGACGCCGTGACTTCGTGACGCGAGAAAGTACGCCGCCACGATCACGATCAACCCACCGTTCGTCGCGAGCACCCACGGCGTAGGCACCAACGTCGCCGCGTACCCGGCCGCGAGGCTGCCGAGCGGCATGCCGCCGCGGAAGGCCACCATGTAGATTCCCATCATCCGTCCGCGCAGATGGTCCGCGACGTTGAGCTGCACCAGCGAGCTCGTGAGCGAGAACGTGACGATGAGCGCGGCGCTTCCCAGGAAGAGCAGCAGCTCGCTCATCCAGAACAGCCGCGTGAGTGCGAACGCGCCGACGAGGAGGCCGAGCGCGATCTGCACGACCAGGAGCGTCCGCCCCATGTGCCGGAACTTGCCGAGCCAGGCGACGACCAGCGCACCTGAGACGGCCCCGGCGCCCGACCAGGCGAGCATCTCGCTGTAGCCTCCGACGTCACGCTGGAAGACCTCCTTCGCGACGACCGGGAGAAACGTCAGGAGCGGCAAGCCGAGAAATGCCGTCAGAAACGCCAGCGCGGCCAGCGCAAGGAGCGTCGGCTGCCGGCGTGCGTAGGAGAGTCCGGCGCGCAGCTCTTCTTTCATGCCTTGCCGCGTGGCGGGAGGCACGTGCTTCACGCTCAGCGAGGCGAGCGCCACGATGACGATCACGAACGACAGGCCGTTCAGGCCGAAACAGGCGGCGGTTCCCCAGGCCGCGAGCGCACCGCCGGCGAGCATCGGGCCGATCACGCGCGCCAGGTGGAACTGGATGGAGTTGAGCGCGATGGCGTTCGGCAGGTGTTCCTTCCGCACGAGCGACGGGATGAGCGATTGGTACGCGGGCCCGCCGAAGGCCTGCCCGAGCCCCGTGACGAACGACAACGTCAGGATGTGCCAGACGCGCACCACGTCCCAGTAAACGAGCGCGGCCAGGACGAACGCCGACGTCATCTGGACGTACTGCGATCCGATGAGGAGCCGGCGCCGATCGTGGCGATCGGCGATGACCCCGCCGATGAGCGTGAACAGGAGAATCGGGGCCTGGCCGAGGAAGTCGTCGAGGCCGAGGAAGAAGGTCGAGCCGGTCAGCGTGAAGACGAGCCAGCTCTGGGCGACCTTCTGCATCCACGTGCCGATCGTGGACCCGAAAGCGCCCAGCCAGAGCACACGGAAGTCCCGCGAGGAGAAGGCGGCGGTAACACGACGCACCACGGTCGAAGGCAACCATCATAAGAGGTTGCCGCGACGTGGGGGTTGCGCGCGGGGCGCCTTTGGCTATACTAGCGAAGATAAAGCGAAAGTATGGCCATCCTCGCGCGCGCCGACCTCGAATCACTCCTGCGGGTCCGGAAACTCGACCGCACCCTGGTTCCGGCCCGTGAGCATCGCGAGTCGATCCCAACCGGTCTCTCGACCCTCGATAAAACGCTCGGCGGCGGGCTGCCGCGGGGCGAGCTGTCGGAAATCGTCGGCCCTCGGTCGTCAGGGCGCACGACGGTCGCGTTCGGCGCGATGCGGTCGGCCGGCGAGAGCGGAGAGCTGTCGGCGCTCGTCGATACGTTCGACCGCTTCGATCCCGAGTCGGCGGCTGCCGCCGGTATCCGGCTCGCCGGGTTGTTGTGGGTCCGCGGCGAGTCGGCGATCGATCCCGTTCCGGCCCTCGAGCGGGCCGTGAAGGCGTTCAACCTCGTGCTGCAGGCCGGCGGATTTGCGGTCGCGGCGCTCGACCTGGCCGACGTTGCCCCGTCTGCTCTCCGGCGGCTCCCGTTCACGACCTGGTTTCGTCTTGCGCGCGCGGTGGAAGGCCGCCGCACCGCCGCGCTCATCGTCGCTCCCGACCATCTGGCGCGCAGTCCGGGAGGAGTCACGGTCGTTCTCGAGGCCGCACCTCGTTGGGTCGGCTCGAGCGATCGCGCGCGCATCTGCGAGGGGTTGTGGGTGCACCCGAGCGTATCGTTGTTGCCTGCCTCCTGAGCCCGACCGCGCCGGCCGAGAGACTCGCCGACGTCGCGCGTGCGTTTTCTCCGCGCGTCGAGTGCCGGTCCGATTGCGTCCTGGTGGACGTGTCCGGCCTCGGCCGGATCGTCGGCGAGCCGCCGGTCGTCGCGCGCGAGCTCCTGCGTGAAGCGCGCACGCACGGGATCGATGCGGTCGTTGCCGTTGCGGCGACGCGGATGGCAGCAACGCTTTGTGCCAGGTGCCAGGTGCCGGGTGCCTGGTGCGAACGGGTGCCGGGTGCCTGGCAGGTGCCGGGTGCCGGGTACGCGATCGTGATTCCACAGGGACGAGAGCGCGAGGCGGTCAGCGAGCTGCCCCTGAGCGTGCTTTCGGTGTTCGGGTTCGCGGAGGAGCTGCCGACGCTCGACCGCTGGGGGCTGCGAACCCTCGGCGAGCTTGCCGCGCTTCCGCCTGCCGACCTGCACGCCCGCTTTGGCGCGGCGGGACTCGCGCTGCACCGTGCGGCGTGCGGACGCGACGATCGACCGCTCGTGCCGAATGTCGATCCAATCCGTTTCGAGGCATCGATCGAACTCGAATGGCCCATCGATGGTCTCGAGCCGCTGTCGTTCGTCCTGGCCCGCCTTCTCGATCCGCTCTCGACGGCGCTGGAGCAAGCCGACCGCGGCGCCTCGGCAATCACCCTGACGCTCACGCTGACGACGCGCGAGCGTGTGTCGCGGCGGCTGGAGCTCCCGGCGCCGATGCGCGACGCGCGCACGCTCCGGACGTTGCTCCTGCTGCATCTCGAATCACACCCTGTCACCGGCGCCGGCGAGGAGGCTTCCGGATTCAACGGCGGCATCGACCGGGTTGCCATCGACATCGAACCGACGCCGGCCCGGATCGTCCAGTACTCGCTGCTCGAGCGCGCGCTGCCGTCGCCCGAAACGCTGTCGACGCTCATCGCTCGCCTCGAAGCGATCATGGGCGCGGGGCGGGTCGGCGCGCCCGCGCTCGTCGACTCGCACGAGCCCGGCGCTTTCACCATTTCGCGATTTGGTGATTTGGTGATTTCGCGATTTTCAGATCGCCAAATCACCAAATCACAAGATCACCAAATGATCCTGCGCCGCTTCCGCCTTCCAGTCCCGGCGCGTGTCGATCTCGATTGCGGACGGCCCGTTCGGGTAACCACGCTGCGCCGCGGCCTCGCCGGCGGCCGCGTGCTCGAACGCGCCGGCCCCTGGCGATCGTCGGGCGGATGGTGGGACCGCAAGTGGAATATCGACGATTGGGAGGTGGCACTTCCCGACGGCGTGTATCGCATCGTCCGCGATCGCGATTCCAACCGATGGTGCCTGGCTGGAATCCTGGACTGAGCGCGCGATGTACGTCGAGCTTCATGCCGCTTCGGCATTCTCGTTTCTCGACGGCGCGTCGCTGCCGGAGGCGCTCGTGGCGCGCGCGGCGGCGCTTGGACTTCCGGCGCTCGCGCTGCTCGATCGCGACGGGTTGTACGGCGCCCCGAGGTTTCACCTGGCGGCGAAGAAAGCGGGAATCAGGGCCATCATTGGCGCTGAGCTCACGATAGGGCCTGGGGACCTGGGGCATGGGGCCCGGGGCTTGGGGCCGGGGGAGAAGCTCCGATCATCCCCAAGCCCTAAGCCCCAAGCCCTGAGCCCCGGGCCCTGCTGGCGACTCCCCGTTCTCGTGCGCTCGCGCGAGGGCTACCGGAATCTCAGCCGGCTGATCACGCGCATGAAGCTCGCGTCGCCGAAGGGAACCGGATCGCTTCGGCTCGAGGAGCTGGACGGGCACACGGGCGGCCTCGTCGCGCTCATCGGCCGCGAGGCGCTTGCGGGCAGGCGGCACGGCATCGGAGGTCTGGTCGATCGTCTCGTCGGCATCTTCGGGCGCGAGCACGTGTACGTCGAGCTCCAACGTCATCTCCGGCGGGACGAAGAGGCAGACAACCATCGGCTGCTCGATCTCGCGGCCGCTTTTCATGTTCCCGTCGTCGGTACGAATGGCGTCCGCTTCGCGGAGCCGGCGGATCGTCCGCTCTACGACGTCCTGACCTGCATCCGCCACAAGACGACGATTGCGGAGGCGGGCCGGCGGTTGTCGGTCAACGCCGAGCGCTACCTCAAGTCTCCGGCGCAGATGGCGGCGCTCTTCGCCGACGTGCCGCAGGCGATCGCCGGCTCGCGGGAGCTGGCCGATCGTCTCGAGTACACGATGGCGGATCTCGGTTACCGCTTTCCGGAATATCCGGTGCCACCCGGCGAAACGATGTCGTCGTTTCTGCGGCGGATCACCGAGATCGGCGCGCGCGAGCGCTACCGGCCGTACCACGATCGCGCGCGGCGGCAGATCGCGCGCGAGCTGGATCTCATCGAGAAGCTTGATCTCGCCGGCTACTTCCTGATCGTGTGGGACGTCGTCAATTTCTGCCGGCAGAAGG
The DNA here is from genome assembly GCA_036257535.1 of Vicinamibacterales bacterium. Taxonomy (GTDB): domain Bacteria; phylum Acidobacteriota; class Vicinamibacteria; order Vicinamibacterales; family 2-12-FULL-66-21; genus DATAEE01. Next base: position 8,243 of record DATAFJ010000204.1, read on the forward strand.
GCATTCTCGTCCAGGGCCGCGGCTCGGCGGCGAACAGCGCCGTCTGCTACAGCCTCGCGATCACGGCGGTCGATCCGATCGGCATGGATCTGCTCTTCGAACGGTTCCTCTCCGAGGAGCGGGGCGAGTGGCCGGACATCGACCTGGATCTGCCGAGCGGCGATCGTCGCGAGTCGGTCATCCAGCACGTCTACGAGAAGTACGGCGTGCATGGCGCGGGCCCCGAAGGGCGAAAGGCAGGGATGACCGCGAACGTCATCACCTACCGCAGCCGCAGCGCCGCGCGCGAAGTGGGGAAGACGCTCGGCCTCGACGTGGCGACCATCGATCGGCTCTCGAAGCTGATGACGCAGTTCGAGTGGGTCGACCCGCGCGAAACGCTCGCGCGCAACCTGCGCGACGCCGGCCTGGATCCGTCGGACCATCGAATGCAGCACTTCGGCGCGCTCTGGCACCAGATGCAGGATCTGCCGCGCCACCTCGGTCAGCACTCCGGCGGCATGGTCCTCTCGCAGGGACGGCTGGACGACATCGTCCCGCTCGAGAACGCGACGATGCCCGGACGAGTCGTCGTGCAGTGGGACAAGGACGACTGCGCCGACATGGGTCTCGTGAAGGTCGATCTCCTCGGCCTGGGGATGATGGCGGTGTTGCAGGACGCGTTGACGTTGATTAATGGCCCCGATCCCCAGGTCCCAGGCCCCGTGGATCTGGCCCACTTGCCCCCGGACGACCCGGCGGTCTACCGCATGCTTCAGGAGGCCGACACGATCGGGATCTTCCAGGTCGAGTCGCGTGCGCAGATGGCGACGCTGCCGCGGCTGCGGCCGAAGACCTTCTACGACATCGTCGTGGAGGTGGCGATCATCAGGCCGGGGCCCATCGTCGGCCAGATGGTGCATCCGTACTTGAAG
>DATAFJ010000209.1:0-2917 GCA_036257535.1 Vicinamibacterales bacterium
GGCTCGAGCGACTGATCGACGGACGCGAGGTGACGCGCACGCATGGCCAGTCGGACATGCCGGTGTGGGGCGATGCGTTCAGGAAGTCCGCGGTCGGCGGCGACGACGAGGCGGTCAAACAGAGGATCCGCCAGCTGGTGAAGTACATCGAGTCGATTCAGGAACGCGCGACGAACGGCGGGACGCCGAAGTAACCGGATCGCCCGGACGCCGGCCGCTCTGGCTGGAAGCGGACGCTCGGGCCCATGCCCGACGGCGTAAGTATCGGGCCCGACATTCGCTACCAGGCGCCGAACGCGCCGTGGCGTTTCCGGTGCGGGGTCCGGTGCTTCAACGTCCACCGCGTCGTTGTCTGCGCGCCACGATCCGCCCCCCGGCCCAGCAACAGCAGGAGATCGGCCACTGTGATGATGCCTACAACGCGCGATTCGTCCGTCACGATCAGGCAGCCAATCGATCGGCCCCGCATGAGGTTTGCGGCCTTTCGCACCGTCATGTCCGGCGGCACCGTGACCACGTCCGGCGTCATCAGATCGGCGACGGTTCGGTTCCGGCGCACGGAGGCGCCCTGACGCCCGCCGGCATCTCTGGTGGAGATGACGCCGACGAGGCTGGTCGCATCGGCCACGACGAGGTGGTGAATGCCTTTCAGTCGCATGAGTTGCCATGCCTCTTCCGCGGCAGTCCCCGGTGCCACCTTCTGCACCGCTCGACTCATCACATCTGCTACTCGCATGGTCGCCTCCGTTCACGCCGTCTCCAGCAGCTTGCCGCCGGACCCGACGACCGCTTCGAGGAATTCGTAGCGTGCACGCACGGCTTGCGACAGGCTCGCTCCGATGTCGGCCGGCGCGCCGCCGCCGCGATACTGCTCTTCGAGCTGGCGGATGCTCTCCGCCAGTCCGCAATCCCCGAACACGTCCGCGATCCAGCGCGAAAAGTCTCCCCGCCGCAAGTGACCGTCGAGCGCCGGCAGCCGTGAGTGATCTATTACCTCGACGAACTCGCGGAGCGTGCGCGCTCGCCGGCCGTCGGGCGAGCCATTTCGCCAGAACTTGAAGGCGCGCCCGTCCGAAACGGGGATGTCGATGTACTTGGCCAGATGCCGCGCGTGCGGTGTCAGGCGCGGTGCCAGCCGCACCCTGCGCACTTCTCCCTCGGACTCCGCTGTAATCGGCAGCACGACGGCCTGGCCGATCACCAGCGTCTCGAGCATTCGCTCCCACTCGGAGCGCGCGCGACCGCCCTTGCACGACGCGCACAAGTCGTAAAGCGCCTGGACCTCGCGCGGATCGGACTCGCGCGTGACGATGACCGCCTCGCTCGCCGCGAGGACGTCTCTATTGAGCTTCGACGCGCGGCACGATACGAGCGTGTAGCCGTTCAAATCCAGGTCGAGTCGTTTCTCGGCGTCCGGCTCGTGCAGGAAATAGTGCGCCTCGTCCACGACGATCCGGTGCGGCAGCCCGGTATGACGCCGCAGGGTGGCGAGCGCCGGCAGTACGGTGCGCAGGTATTCGAGCCTCTCCTCGTGGTGGGTATGCGACAAGTCGATCACGACGCTCACATCAGGGTGACGGAGCGCGCGCAGCAGATCCCGCGGACGCGGCAACGGGTCGGCGCCGCCGAAGACCGTCACGCCCGGCAACGCTTCGAGAGAGGTGTAGTCCCCTTCGGGGTCGAGGAGGCAGAGGCAGTAACCGTGGAGAATCAGTTGCTCGCAGAGGAGACCGGTCACCCAGGACTTGCCCGATTTCGGATCCCCCGCCACGAGCACACTGCGTCCACGGACGGCCAGCGCGAGCGGCCGGCCATCGTCGGAGTGGCCCAGCAGAAGCCGTCGACGCGTTTGTGCGGGTGTGGCGAGCCGCCGGCGCTTGGCGAGCTCCCGGATGTAATCAGCGACGGCTGCCGGGCCATCACCGGCCAGCACGCAGTCCGCGGAGGCTCTGAGTGATTCGCTCCCCCAGCCGACCGCGACCCCGACCTCACAGACTCTGAGCAGTTCGTGATCGTTCTCGGCATCGCCGATCGCGACCGTGTTGTGCACCGATAGGCGGAGCATCGTGAGCGCTTCGCGAAGGCCCGTCGCTTTGCTGATGGCCTGCGGAAGCACCATGACACGTCCGCGATTGAACACCAGCACCAGCGGCAGCTCGAGCCGTTGAAGGACCGCGAGAATCCGCGGAGCGTCGGCAGCGTCCGCCTCCACGATCGATCGTCCCGCCTCCGCGGGTACGCCCGCTTGACGGAGTTCATCTAGAAAACGTCCGGATGGCGGCTCACCAAGGACCCTCAGGTGGCCGCTGTCGGGAAACTCAATGACGGCGCCGTTTTCCGCGACGACCGCGTCGACGAAGTGGAGGTCGCCGGCAACGCGGTGCAAATCCTCCAGGATCCGTCCCGTCACGAGCACGACGATGATGCCCTGCGACCGTAGCTCCGCAATTGCGTCACGCACGATAGCATCCAGGACATCGTTGACCGCGATGGTGCCGTCGTAATCGAGTGCGAGCGCCGAGAACCTCATGACCGATCCCCGACCGTTTCATGCACCAGAGCATCCGGCCACTCTGGCAGATCCACGATCTTGCGGGCGGCTTGTTCGACCTCATCCGCGGGCCCGGAGGCATCGATGCGGCGCCAGAAAAGCGTGCCGGTCGACCGCGCCATCTGCGCGAGAAGCACGTCCACGGTCGCATCAGATGCATCGCGGACCCGCTCGCGCAGGCGGCGTGCCGCTACGAGCTCCGGCACGTCCAGCCACAGACCCTCGAAGGGCACGCCGACGGAGTCGGCGGCCCGTTTCAGGGCGGCCCGGTGCACCGGATCGGCGAACACGGCATCCAAGACGACCGAGTGGCCAGCCTGCGCCGCGCTTTCGGCCGCATGAATCATCCATGCGTACACGCGCGCG
>DATAFJ010000211.1:0-28069 GCA_036257535.1 Vicinamibacterales bacterium
GGGCTGCCTTCGGTCGAGCTTCGCGAGAAACGCGGGACCGCAACTGAACTTCTACCGTGCGTCGAAGTGCGCTTGCTGGCAGCCGGCTTGCTGCGGAACGCCTTCGCTCGCGCGGCGGTGGCGGAGTGTACCGCTTTCATACGGCCCCCGACCCGCATTCGCTACAGGTCTATTCGCCGAAGCGCATGACGTTCAAGACCGCCGTTCACACGACTGCACACGCGACGCCTCCCCTTGTCCAGAGTGTCGTTCGTGCCGCGATGGCTGTGCTGGATCCGGCGCTCACTCCGACGGCGGTGCTTCAGATAGTGACCGACCACGCGCGCGAGTTGATCGGCGCAACCCAGGCAACCGTCAGCCTGACCGTCGAAGGCGATGTCCCGGCGCACGCCGAGAGACCAGTCCTGCAGCACATCGTCACCGACGACACGGGCCGCGCGGTTGGAACGATCTGCCTCTCCGGGAAGCCGGGCGGCTTCACGCCGGAGGACACCGAGATCCTGCGGGCGCTGACGCCGCTCGCGTCCATGGCGATTCACAACGCCAGGGTGCGCGACACGCTGCGGTTGAGCGAGGAACGGATGCGCGCGGCGCTCGATTCCGGCCGCGACCAGATCCGGCACGCCGCACTCGACGCCGAGGTCAGCCTCGTTCTCACGTCGACCGAGCCGATGACGAACCTGCTTCAGCAGAGCGCCGAAGCGATCGCCCGTCATGTCAATGCCGCCGCCGTGCGCATCTGGACGATGGCGCCGGGCGGCCGCGCGCTGGATCTGCATGCGGCCGCGGGGGCAAGCCTGAACGATGACGGCGCCTACCACCGCGTGCCGATAGGACACCTCGAGATCGGCGCCATCGCGCAGGAGCGACGCGCGCACCTCGTCAACGAGGTCATCAGCGATCCTCAGGTCGCCGATCAGGAATGGGCGAAGCGCGAAGGCATCGTCTCATTTGCGGGGTTTCCTCTCGTCGTCAGCGATCAGCTCGTGGGCGTGCTGGCACTCTTCGCGAAACGTCCGATCGCAGACGAGGAGTTCGAAGGGCTCGCCGGCCTGGCTCGGACGGTCGGCCTTGGCATCGAGCGCAAGCAGGTCGAAGCGGGGCGGGATCGGGCGCTGACCGAAGCAGCCGCCGAACGCAAGCGGCTCGAGCACAGCATCCGGGAGCTCGACGAGTTCGCGTACACGGCGTCCCACGATCTGAAGGCGCCGCTCAGAGGCATCGCCAACCTGGCCGGGTGGATTGAAGACGATCTGCGGGACTCGATGCGGGAGGAAACGCGCGACATGCTGTCGATGCTGCGCGGACGCATGCACCGGCTCGAGGCGCTGATCGAGGGCATGCTGCAGTTCTCGCGCGCCGGCAGGCCGCGCGGCCAGCCGGAGCTCGTCAACGTCGGGACGCTCGTAGGGGAAGTCATCGAGCTGCTCGCGCCGCCTGCGTCGACGACCGTGGTCGTCAAGCCGGGCATGCCAACGATGATCACGGATCGGCTCGGGCTGCAGCAGGTATTTCTGAATCTGATTGGCAATGCGTCGAAGTTTGCCCCCGTCGCCGACGCCAGGATCGAGATTGGCGTGGAGGACGGCGGCGGCGCGTTTTACGAGTTCTTCGTCACGGATAACGGCCCCGGCATCCCGACCGAGTACCACGAGAGGATCTGGGGAATCTTTCAGACCCTGGCGCCTCGCGACGAGATCGAGGGGACCGGGATCGGACTCGCGCTCGTCAAGAAAACCGTTGAAAGCCGCGGAGGCCGAGTCCGCGTCGAGTCGGCTCCCGGCCGCGGCTCGATGTTCAGCTTCCTCTGGCCGAAGCAGATGGCCCACGAGGCCGCGTGAACGACGAGCGGATCCTCAACATTCTCCTCGTGGAAGACGACGCGGTCGACGTCCTGAACGTTCGGAGGGCGTTCGAGAAGCACAAGATTCTCAACCCCCTGCACGTCGCCACCAACGGCCTCGACGCGCTGCAGATGCTCCGGAGCGGCCAGGTCCCGGCCGAGCGGCGCCTCGTCCTGCTCGACCTCAACCTGCCCCGGATGAACGGAATCGAGTTCCTGCGACACCTTCGCAGCGACCCGCGACTGAACATGATTCCCGTCGTCGTGCTGACGACGTCGGCGGACGAGCGCGATCGGATCGAGGCGTTCAACCTGAACGTCGCCGGCTACCTCGTCAAGCCGATCACCTTTGCCAACTTCGCGGAACTGATGGCGACGCTGAACAAGTACTGGTCGCTCGTCGACTTTCCCTGATTCATCTGGTGGTTTGGTGATTTGGTGATCTTGTGATTTAGATGTGGTGGTCGTCACCCCGATCACCAGATCACCAAATCACGAGATCACCAAATGTTCCGGCCTGTTCACCTCGTTCTGGCGGCCGCGATTCTCGCGCCGCCAACCGTCGCGTCGACCCTGTCTCCCGCAGCGGGGGTTCCCCTGCGGACCCGCCAGGCGCCGGCACCGATGTCGCTCGTCGAGTTTCTCGACGTGTCGAGGATCTCCGATCCTCAGCTTTCACCCGACGGCCGGCTCGTCGCCTACGTGTGGTCGACAACCGACTGGAAGGCGAACCGACGGGTGACCCACATCTGGCGCGTCGACGCCGTCGGGTCGACCGCGCCCGTGCGGCTGACAAATGGCGCCGGTGAAGGCGAGACGAGCCCACGCTGGTCGCCCGACGGGAAGCAGCTGGCGTTTCTCGCCCGCCGTCCTGCCGCCGATGGCGATCGGGACTCAGAGGCTCCGGAAGCCCGCACACAGATTTTCCTGATCGACGTCGCCGGCGGCGAAGCGCGGCCGCTTACGAAGCATCCGACCTCCGTGCGCGAGATCACATGGGCGCCAGATGGATCCGCGATCTATTTCATCGCCGACGACGAGAGGACTGAGGACGAAAAGAAGCGTGACAAGGCCAAAGACGACGTCTACGAGTTCGAAGGGAACTACAAGCAGGAGCACCTCTGGCGCGTGAACCAGTTGTCCGGCGCCGAGGAACGGATGACGTCGGGCGACTTCTCCGTGCTCGACTACGCGCTCTCGCGCGACGGAAAGCAGATCGCGCAGCATCGCGCGCCGAACCCGCTCTTCGGCTACGCCGAGAAGAGCGAGATCTGGGTTACGGGCGTGGCCGCAGACGACACGGTCCGCGTGACGACCAACGGCGTGTCGGAATCGGACGCGCGCCCGTCGCCCGACGGCGCTCGCGTTCTGTTCACGGCTGATGCTGGACCGGCCTTCGAGACGTACTACAACGGCAAGATTTTCGTGTCTTCCGTCGGCGCGGGCGCTCCGCGCTCGTTGACCGCCGCGCTCCCCTACAATGTGCTGGAGGCGGCCTGGTCGAGCGACGGACGGGCGATCTTCTTCACGGCGGCGACGGGCGTCGAAGCGCAACTTTTCCGCATGGATGCCGGCGGCGGCTCGCCGGTGGCGCTCACGCGCGGCCGGCATGCGATCCGGGGCTGGACATACGTTCCCGGCGCCAACCGCCACGTATTCCTGATCGACCAACCGGGGAATCCCGGCGACATCTGGACGCTCGGCCCGGAATCTGCCGAACCGGTCAGAGTCACGCGCCTGTACGAATCGTTGGCGCAGCGGTACTCGCTCGCCCGCCAGGAGGCGATCCAATGGAAAGGGGCCGATGGCGTGACGGTAGAAGGGTTGCTCTACTACCCCATCGACTATCAGGAGGGCCGCCGGTATCCGCTGGTCGTTCAAACGCATGGCGGCCCGGCATCCGCTGATCAATACGGCTTCGGTTCCTGGGGCAGCTACGTTCAGGTGCTCGCCGGAAAGGGCTACGCCGTCTTGAAGCCGAACTATCGCGGGAGCACGGGCTACGGCGACGCCTACCTTCGGGACATGGTCGGGAGCTATTTCAGAAATTCCCACCTCGACGTCATGGCCGGCGTCGATCACCTGGTGAAGATCGGCATCGCCGATCCGGACCGTCTCGCGAAGATGGGATGGAGCGCCGGCGGCCACATGACGAACAAGATCATTACGTTCACGAACCGCTTCAAGGCGGCCTCCGCGGGCGCCGGAGCGGCCAATTGGATCTCGATGTACGCGCAGAGCGATGTGCGCACCTATCGCACGCCGTGGTTCGGCGGCACGCCGTGGCAGAAGAACGCGCCAATCGACGTCTACTGGGGCCACTCGCCGCTGAAGGACGTTGCAAATGTCAGGACGCCGACGATCTTCCTCGTCGGCGAGCGAGATGTGCGCGTCCCGATGCCTCAGTCGGTCGAGATGTACCGCGCACTCAAGGCGAACGGCGTTCCGACGAAGTTGTACATCGCGCCGCGCGAACCGCACGGCTGGCAGGAGCTGCGGCACCAGCTGTTCAAGATGAACGTCGAGCTCGAGTGGTTCGAGCGGTGGGTCACTCGGCGCCCCTATGAGTGGGAACGCGCGCCGGGCGAGGGAGAGAAGACCAACTGACAATCCGCGCCGAGCGAATTACAGATCCGTCCGCGGCTGGGTGACGCCGGCCGCCGAACAATCCCGAATCTCCTTGCAGAACTGTCTGGCCTGGCTCTTGCTCGGGTCCGCCTGTTCGTATGGTCCCACGATGGTTCCGGGATCTCGCCCGGCGGTGCCGGATCGAGATTCCCTTCGGCGGCGTCGTCTGTCCCGAGCTGGTTCGGACGATCTGGATTGAAGCCGACTGGCGCGCGCGGGTCAGCAACAAGCGAACGCTCGTCTTCCTGGAGCACCCCGGCGAGCGCGATCTCCGCGACATCTACACGGCCGGGCCGGGGTTCGATATCGAGCGGTTCGCGTACGACTCGCCCGACGCGCTCGAAGTCACGCGCGAGAAGCGGCGCGACGGCAGCGTCGTCGTCTACTGGCAGCCGCGCGGTCCCGTGACGCCGTTCGCGCTCTACGAGCACCAGGACAGCTGGGTGCCGCCAGCCAGCCATCAGCAGTCCGCCATCTTCGCGGAGTACCGGGCCGAAGGAAAGACCGGGATCGTGACAACGGAAATCATCACGCCGCAGACTTTCGAGACGGCGATCGCATTCGAGCGGCCGCGCTGGCCGATGCTCACGAGCGACCTCGCGCTCGTCAAGTACGCGTTCAAGCAGCTGGAAGCGAACGAGGGCGATCGGCCGGAGATCGCGCCCGACGGGAAACGCCTCGAGTGGAAGATCGCCGGACCGCGCCGCGGCGCCCGCTACGTCTGCGTGGCCTTCCACGAGCACGGCGTGGCGGAGTGGCAGGAGAAGCTGAAGGCGCTGACGATTTTCGGCCGCGCGCGACGGATGGTCGCGAGCTGGGCGAGGTAGAAGGGGTCTGACCCCTTTTACTGCAACACCCTCAAATACTGCACCCACGGTCCCACGTCGCTTTTGATCTGCTTCGCCATCACGCGCGAGATCTGCACGAGGTGACCGAGATCGTGCGCGACCCACGTCGAGATCAGCTGGCGGAGCGTCACGTCGCCGAACTCCGGATGGACGCCAGTCTTTTCCAGATCGTCATCCGAAATCCGCAGCCTTCCGAGCTCCTCGAGACCTTCGGCGCGTAACGACCGAAACGCGGCGAGGCGCGAGGCGAGCGTCTCGGCCGGATCCATCGAGAGATGCGCGAAGCGGTCGAAGGGTACGAACCGGCGATCGTTCGATCCGCTCAGGATGACTCGAACGCGCGGCATCCAGTCAGTGCGCTCGCCGTGTATCAGGTGGCCGACAACTTCATGCGGACTCCACGTCCCCGGCCCTTCATTCCCGTGCGTCCACTCGGGCGGAAGGTCGCTCAGCAGCGACTCGAGTACGGCCGGGGTCCGTTCGAGAACCTGGATCGAACGCGGGAGAAATGCGGAGGCCCCCGAGGCGAGTTGTTGTGTCGTCACACCACGATGGTAGCGCCCGCGCGCGACGCGGTCCAATTCGAATTCGTACTGCGAACGATGAAGCGCGCCTCATGCATTCGATGAAGACTCTGCGCTGGTCGCGGCGGCCCGGCACGGCTACGCTCGTTCTGCGGCGGGCCGCCGGCTTCCCACTGATGTTCGACTCCTTGTGCCGGCGGCTGACGCCGCGCCACGGAGGGCTTCATGTTCGACGCCGTATGGCGCGACGTCCGGCACAGCGTTCGCAGCCTGGCCGCGCGGCCGACCTACCCGCTCGTCGCGATCCTCACGCTCGCGCTCGTCGCAGGCGCGGGTGGCGCCGTCTTCGCCGTTGTCAACGCCACATTCGTGCGCTCGCTGCCCTTCCCGGACGGCGATCGCCTCGTGCGCCTCTACACGCAGCCGCCTGGAACGAGCGCGGCAAAGGATCGGAATCCGCTCCATCCGCTCGAGTTCGCACGGTTCCGGCGGGGGCTGCAGACGGCGGATACCGTCGAAGGGTTCTTCGGCCGTGCGCGCGCCATTGGGGGTACGGATGAACCGGAAAGCGTGGCTGCCGCGCAGGCCTCGGCGGGTGCTCTGGCGCTGCTCGGCCGCGGGCCGATACTCGGCCGGACCTGGACCGAAGAGGAAGACCGCGCTCTCGCGCGCGTCGTCGTCCTCTCGCATGCGCTGTGGCAGCGACGGTTCGGCGGCGACCCGCAGATCCTCGGCCGCACGTTGAGCGTCGATAGTGAACCGCACGAGATCGTCGGCGTCATGGGTCCGGACTTCGCGCCGGATTACGTCTTTGCGTCCGAGCTCTGGACACCGCTCGGGATCCACGAAGGCAACCTGCCCAACCCGCGATCGACGTACATCCTGACGGTCGCGCGCCTGCGGCCGGGCGCGAGCCTGCCCCAACTCGACGAAGAAGTGCGCGCGGCGATGGTGACCGCCGTTGCCGAGAGCGTGTCAACCCACCGCGGTTGGACCGCGGGCGCCATCGGCATGCGCGAGTTTCAGTTCGGCGCAGGACGCCCGGCGCTCGTCATGCTGCTCGTTGGCGTCGCGGTCCTCGCGCTGCTGGCGGCCGCCAACCTTGCGAACGTGTCGCTCGCGCGCGTGATGAGCCAACGCACCGAGCTGGCGCTTCGATCCGCGCTCGGGGCGAGCGCGCGCGACGCCTACCGCCTGCAGATCGTCGAGAGTGTCCTCATCGCCGGCGCAGGTGCGCTCGGTGGGCTCGCGCTCGCCGCGTGGACCGCCCCCGCGCTGATCGCACTCGACCCGAGAATACTGGCCGTCGTGGGTGACATCGAGCTCGACTGGCGCGTGATCGCCGTCGCGATCGCGCTCTCCACGGCGGTCACCACGGCCTCCGGCCTGCTGCCCGTGGCGCGGGAGCTTCGAGGTGATGTCGCCCGGCGGCTCAGCGACGGAAGCGGCAGAACAGCCGGCAGGCGCGGCGACGGATCGATTGCGTTCATGCTTCTCGCCGGCCAGACGGCACTCGCCATCGTCCTGCTCGCCGCCGGTGCCGTTGTCCTCGCCGGCTTCACGCGCGCATCTCGTATAAACCCCGGCTTTGATGCGTCGAACCTTGTCGGCGCGCAGGTGCGGCTGTCGGCTGCCGCCCACCCGACCGACGCCGACCGTGTTGCAATCGTCGAGCGAATTCTCGACAGCGTTCGAGTGCTCCCGGGCGTCGTTGAGGCGAGTACCACATTGAATTTCTTCATCCCCGGCTTTGCCTGGCAGACGACGGTTGACATCGAAAATCGCCCGTCACCCGACGGGCAGCCGCACACGGTGCACTTCCGCCGCGTCAGCCCTCGCTACTTCCGGACGATGCGTATCCGACAGTTGATGGGCCGCGACTTCACCCCCGCCGATCGGCGCGGCAACCCCCTCGTGTGCATCGTCAGCCGTTCGTTCGCCGAGCGTTTCTGGCCGGGCGAGAACGCCCTGGAGCGCCGCATTATTCGCACGGGGTCGCCGGTGCGTGTCGTCGGCATCGTCGACGACGTTTACGATGTCGGGTTGGGACAGGCGCCGGAAGCCACCGTGTACATCCCCTACGCTCAGAACAGTCCTCCAACGGCAGCCGTCTCGCTCGTCGTCCGAACCGCACGCGAACCGCGCGCGCTCGTGGCGCCGATACGGAAGGCGGTTCTCTCGGTCGACGCGGCGCAGCCGCTCGATGCGGTGACGACGCTCGACCAGTTCATCTCGGACTCGCTCGGGCCTCAGCGCTTTCGAAGCACCGTCCTGCTCGTCCTGGCCGGGCTGGGGCTCGCGATTGCGGCCGTCGGAATCTACGGCCTCACCGCACGGTCCGTGGTCGAACGCACGCGCGAGGTGGGCGTGCGGCTTGCCCTGGGCGCGCGGCCGGGCGCTGTCTGGCGTCTCATCGTCACGCAGGCGATGCGCGCCGTTCTCCTGGGCGTCGTCGCGGGCGTCGTGGCGTCGGCGGCCACGACGACGCTGATCGTGAAGGTGTTGCCGGATGTCACGCTGGCCGATCCGGAAGCGCTCGTTGCGGCTGTTGGCGCGCTCGTCGTGACCGCCCTCGCGGCGGCGGCCTGGCCGGCGCGGCGTGCCGTCCGCATCGATCCCATCGTCGCGATGCGGACCGATTGAGGCGGGTCAGGCGCGAACCGCGGTTCGCGCGCGATCCATCCGGGCCGGGAACGCCTGACGCGCCAGCAGCGCGACGAACTCGCGCTGCCATTCCGGTTCGGGCCGTTCGCGCAGCCTCGCAGCGCTCCACGTTCTGAGAATGCCGCGCCGCGTGATGCGGACCGTGCGGACGAGGCCGGCGCGCGCCGCCGGATCGATGGCCCAGCGCGCCATCACGCTGACGCCCATGCCCGCCTTGACGAGCTCCAGGATCGCTTCGGTCAGCATCACCTCGGACACGCGCGCCGGCTCGACGCCGGCGGGCGTCAGAATGCGCGCGAAGATGAAGCTCTCGCGCCGATCCATGTTGTAGAGAATGACGTGCTCGCGGGCGAAGTCGACCGGGTCGATAAAGGCGCGGCGGGCGAAGGGATGGTCCGGCGCGACGACAGCCACGAGCTCGTCGTCGAAGAGGGGCGTGGTGACGACGCGCTTGTCGTCGACGGCGCTCGTGACGATCGCCAGATCGATCCGGCCCTCGAGGAGGGCCTCGAGCGGCCGGCGCGTGGCATCGGCGGCGATCTGCACGTCGACGCCGGGAAACCTGCGCTGAAAGATCTGCACGAGCGGCGGGAGCCAGTGATAGCCGGTGTTGCACTGCGTGCAGAGCCGCAGCACGCCTTTGCCGTTCTCGCCGAGGACGCGCAGCTCGTCTTCGGCGCGCCGAAGCTCCTCGAGGACGCGCCGTGACGCCGCGAGGACGCGCTCGCCGGCAGGGGTGAGCACCATTTTCTTGCCGAGGCGCAGGAAGAGCGGCAGGCCGAGCCGGGACTCGACCTCGCGGAGCTGGTGCGACAGGGCCGACTGGGTGAGATGCAGGCGCCCGGCGGCCCGCGTGACGCTGCCCGTGGCAGCGATCTCGTGGACGAGGGCGAGATACCGGACGTCGAGCGTCAGCGGCACAACGACCATGGTATGAATGCTGCTCATCGATTGTCAAGAAACGATGAGGAGTCCTGTATCCATACTCGCTCCGAGCTTTGAGCGTTGAGCCTTGAGCCAGGTGCGCTGTGAGCCTTGCCCTCAGAGCTCATCGCTCAGAGCTCATCGCTCAAAGCTCAGAGCTCATAGGTTCACGAGCGAGTTCGGATCCTGGTGGCCGTACCGAATGCATTCGATCGGCGGCGGTCGGATCGCGCGCCTCGTGTTCGAACCGGGGGTAGGCGGCCGGATCTTCGAGGAGCACCGCGACGGCCGGCGGTTTCAGTGGGGCGAGGTGCTCGTGTGGGAGCCGCCGCACCGCGTGCGATTCACCTGGCATCCGGCGCGCGATCCATCGACCGCGCAGGAGGTCGGGATCGAGTTCCTGCCAGAGGGGAGCGGAACTGCTGCGCCTGACGGGGGATGGATGGGAGGATGGGGCCGCGGCGCCGCCCGGGCGCGCAGGGGCTACCGCGTCGGCTGGGGCTACGTGCTGAACGTGTGGGCGGGCCGGCGGACGCTCGGCATGTCCTTGCTCGACGGCGTCGCGGCCGGCATCGACGTCGTGCAGAAACTGCGCGGCGGCGTGGACGCCGAGATCGCGCGTGCGGGAGGAGAGATCAGCAGGTAAGGGGCCAGACCCCATTTTTCTCGATTTTCGTAAGCCTACTCTTCTGCGCCGAGCTTACAAAAATCGAAAAAATGGGGTCTGACCCCTTGTGCCTGTCAATATACCCGCGCGCGAATTCCTCGAGGTGCGGCGCCGTCGTGAGGCCCACCTTCTTCGCCTCGTCGGCTGCCTTCTCGACCGGCCAGCCGTCGCGCACCGCGCGGCGGATCATCCAGAACGCGCCCACGCGAATCGCCGCCGTGCAGTGAATGAACATCGGGCGGTTCGCCGGATCGTCGGTGATGCGGAGGAACTCGTCGACCTGCGCGTCTTTCGGATCGCCCGCCGACACCGGAACGTTGAAGTACTTCATGCCCGCCTTTTCGACAGCGGCGCGCTCTTCTTCGGCACGATGCTCAGTGGGTTGTCTCAGGTTGAGCACGGCCTTCACGCCGTCGGCCTTGAGCTTGGCGAAGTGTTCGACTCTCGGTTGACCGCCCGTGCAGAAGTCCGGCGTGACCTGGAGAAAGTTGCGGATCGGCGGCAGCTCTTGCGGCGCGCCTTCCTGACCCAGCCCACCCGCGAGCAGCGCAACCATTAACAGGTACTTCGTCATACCGCGATCTTAGCCCTTTCTCCGCCCGAAATCCGAGCCGGGCGCAGCGACGTAGAGCCAATCGACCACGCTCTCAAGGAGAAGAGGAGAACACGACATGCGGGCAACATTTGCAACTTTGAGCATTGCTGTTCTGGCGATGGCCTATGCCGGGCCTACGGTACACGCGACCGGGGATCGCGACCTGCGCGTGTTCGGGTTGACCGACGACGGCCGGCTCGTGCGATTCCGGGCGGGCGCTCCGCGAATGGAGAGGGACTTCGGCTACGTCTCGAATCTCATGGGTGCGGACACGGCGCTCATCGGCATCGATTTCCGCGTACAGGACGGGAAGCTCTACGGCGTCGGCAACGGCGGAGGCGTCTACACGATCGACACGACGACGGCCAGGGCGACGTTCGTCAACGCGCTCACCGTTCCACTCTCGGGTACAAGCTTCGGCGTCGACTTCAACCCGGCCGCCGATCGCCTGCGGATCATCAGCGACGCCGGTCAGAACCTCGCGCACAACGTGAACGCGGGCGGCGTGACTGCCGCGAACGGCACGCTGACGTATACGCCGCCGCCGGCAGCGCCGGTTTCGGCGACCGGCGTCACGGCCGCCGCATATACGAACAACGACCTCAATCAACCGGCAACGGCGACGACGCTCTTCGACCTGGACACGATGCTTGATCAGACCGTCATCCAGTCGCCGCCGAGCACCGGCATCCTCGTCGCGACGGGCCAGCTGGGCGTCGATGCAGGATCTCCCGCCGGGTTCGACATCTACAGCCGGCGCGTCGCCGGCGTCGCGGTCGCCAATCAGGGGTTCGCCTCGCTCGTCGTGAACGGCAAGTCCGGTTTCTATCGAATCAACCTCACCACCGGCCGGGCCACGCGGCTGGGCAGCCTCGACGACATGGTCGTGGACGTTGCGATTCCGCTGAATCAGACCTGAAGGAGAAAACGATGAAGAAGGTCACCATACTCGCGGCGATGCTGGCCATGACGTCGCTGGGGCTGGCGCAGGAAGGCACGGTACGCGTCGGCGGACAGCCGATGTATCCGAGCAAGAACATCATCGAGAACGCGGTCAACTCGGCGGATCACACGACGCTCGTCACCGCCGTGAAGGCAGCCGGGCTCGTGGATACGCTGCAGGGCCCGGGCCCATTCACGGTCTTCGCGCCGGTGAACGCCGCGTTCGCGTCGCTTCCCGCCGGAACGGTCGAGAAGCTGCTCAAGCCGGAGAGCAAGGACACGCTGACGGCGGTCCTCACCTACCACGTCGTCGCCGGCCGGCTGAACGCGAAGTCGCTCGAGCGGCAGATCCAGGCGGGCGGCGGCAAGGCCATGCTGAAAACCGTCCAGGGCGGAACACTGACCGTCATGATGAACGGCGACAACCTCGCCATTCAGGACGCGAAGGGCGGGACGGCGAACATCGCCATCACGAACGTCATGCAGTCGAACGGCGTGATTCACGTGATCGACCGCGTCCTTCTGCCGTAGCGGGGATGAAGAAACGCCTCTCGCGCCGCGCGTTGCTGTCGCTTGCGCCCGCCGTCCTGGCGGGCGCGGCGGCAGCACCGCCATTTCGGGATCGATTCCTGGCGGCCGGCGGCGCGTTGAACGATTTCTTGTCGGCGCTGGACTTCGGTTCCGGACGGCTGGCGCTGGAGTACGAGGATGCCGAGCTGACACCGCTCGAGCGCTTCCCGCTCAACAGCTACGACCGGCACGAGCCGGAGTTCGACCCGGCATCGTGGCAGCTGCGCGTGGAGGGATGTGTGGCGCGACCAGGAGACTATTCGCTGTCAGACATCATGACGCTGTTTCGGCGACGCCAGAACGTCCGGCACATCTGCATCGAGGGCTGGAGCGTCGTCGGCGCGTTCGGCGGCGCGCAGCTCGAAGACGTCCTCCGGTTCGTCGGCGCCGATCTCACGGCGCCGTTCGTCGAGGTCACGTGCCTGGACGACTACTACACGTCCTTCGACATGGCGAGCTGCCTGCATCCCCAGACGCTGCTGTGCGACGAGATGTACGGGAAGCCCCTGACGCGTGGGCACGGAGCGCCGCTCAGGATGCACATGCCGACGAAGCTGGGCTACAAGTCGGCGAAGTATCTGTCGTCTCTCCGCGTCACGCGCGAACGTCCGCGATACCGCGGTTTGTGGGAAGACCAGGGTTATCCATGGCACGCGGGCCTTTGACCGCGGACGCGCATCCGTGGATTGTCCGCGCCACGCACTGGCTCAACGCGGTCCTGCTCGGCATCCTGATCGCCAGCGGGCTCGAGATCTTCGCGGCGTTTCCGAGCTTCGGGCAGAAGATCCCGGAGACGCGCCTCCTCGAGACCCCCGCCTTTCTCCGCCTTGGCGGCTGGCTCGGCGGCGGGCTGCAGTGGCACCTGGCGTTCATGTGGCCGTTCATGGCGACAGGCGTCCTGTACGTGTGGTATTCGCTCGTCACCCGTCGCGGGAAAGTGACCGCCGATCTGTACAACCGATTCAGAAGCGCGCCTACACGATAGTCATCCTCACAGCCGTTGTGTCGGTCGCGACTGGCTGGATGCTCTACAAGCCGGTGCAGCTCGCGCCGCTCGTCGAGTGGTCCGGCGGCTTCGGCGTCGTCCGCTTCCTGCATTTCGCGGCAACGTGCGTGCTGCTGGCGTTCATTCCTGGCCACGTGCTGATGGTGGCGTTCACGGGAGAAAAGCGTTGCGGTCGATGCTGTAGCGCGGAGGACCGACGGCTTCCTCTAATTTTCCTCCGCTTCCGCGCCCGGCGACCCAGGGTGGCGGGCCCGTCAGATTCTCTGCGAGCTCTGCGAACTCGGCCTTTAGTACGTTTCTGCGCCCTCCGCGCCCTCCGCGCCCTCAGAGACCCCGGACCGCTGTCGCGATGTTCCCGAGCGCCAGCTCTACCTGCTTGCGCGACGTCGCGATGTTCATCCGCATGTGGCCGCCGCCGCCCTTGCCGTACGCGCTGCCCGGGTTCATGTGCACTCCCGCCCGTTCGACGAAGAACCGCTGCATCATCATTTCGGGCGTGCGCGCAGGATCGCTCGCCTTCTTCGTCCGGTTGTGCTCGTCGGCCAGCTTGCTCGCGCCGATGCGCTCCATCAGATCGCTGACGTCGAGCCAGCACAGATACGTCGCCTCCGCCTTCGACAGCTTGACACCCGGGATCTTGTCCTGGATGTACGACGCCGCGAGTTCGTGCGTGCCGTCGATGTAGGCGGCCGCCTGGCTCAGCCACGCTTCCCCTTCGACGTACGCCGCATGATTGGCGACCATGCCGAGCGTCGTGATGTCGTGGCGCACGTAGGGCGTCACGCGCGCCAGCAGATCCGGATTCGTCGAGTAGAACCATCCCACCTTGTGGGACGACACGTTGAACGACTTGCTCGCCGCGTTGAACGAGATGCTGTTGTTGACGATTTCCCTGTTCGGCAGACTGGCGAACGGCGTGTGTTTGTGGCCCTTGCTGACGAAGTCGCAGTGGATCTCGTCGGCCAGGACCACCACGCGCCGCCGCAGGCAGATCTCACCGATGCGCGTGAGCTCCTCGGGGCTCCAGCAGTTGCCGGTCGGGTTGTGCGGGTTGCACAGGATGAAGAGGTGCGTGTCGGGCCCGATCCGCCGCTCGAGGTCTTCGTAGTCCATCCAATACCGGCCATTCTCGAACTTCATCGGGCTCTCGTCGGCAAGCGTGCCGGTGAAGGCGAGATCGACGTAGAAGCCGTCGTAGGCGGGCGTGGCGAGAAGCACTTTCGTGCCCCGCGGTTGGAACGCCTGGATGACGGAGATGAGCGCCGGGTGCACGCCGTTCGTGAAGACGATCGTCGCCGGATCGATGGCCACGCCGTAGCGACGCTTGTTCCACGCGGCGATCGCCTCTGCCATCACCGGGCCGGCCGCCGTCATGTCGAGGTAGCCCCAGTTCTCGTGCCCGAGGCGTTCCTGCAGCGCCTTGGTGATGCACGGGGCGGCGCGGAAGTCCATGTCCGCGATCCCCATGCCGACCTGAATGCTGCCCTTGCCGTAGGTCCGCACCTGCTGGTCGTACTTGATGCAGTCGGTGCCGAACCGCGGATAGACGGTATCGAAGTCGAACCGGCCATCAGCCGGGCCGGGGTTGAAGGCAGGATGCGTCACGGAGGCGCCGCTCGCGTCGCGGTACCCGACCACGCCGGCAACGGCCGTGAGGCCGGCGCTCCGCAGGAAGGATCGACGGTCGAGGCCCTGGTCCTGGTCTGCCATACAAGCGCTCCCCGCCCGCAGCGTCCCTCACCTCACCGCGCAACAAAACGCGCGGTGGGGCCCCGTCGCAGGCTGACGCATCCTACACCACGGATTTCGCGGATCAAGGATAAATGGCCACGGGTTTCACGGATCTCCACGATTGATCAGTGAAATCCGTGTAATCCGTGGCTCGTGGATCCGTGTAATCCGTGGCTCGTGGATCCGTGCAATCCGTGGCTCGTGGATCCGTGCAATCCGTGGCCCCTATTGCCAACCCATAGAAGATGTGGCATCGTGCCTGGCGTCATATGGGATCCAAACAGGACGTCTGGCAGGGGACGCTCGCGCTGATGATCCTCAAGACGCTCGAGACGCTCGGCCCGCTGCACGGCTACGGCATCGCCCGTCGAATCGAGCAGACCAGCGGCGACGCCCTCTCGGTGAACTACGGCACGATCTACCCTGCCCTGCTCAAGCTCGAACAGGAAGGCTGGATCGCGTCCGAGTGGGGCCTCTCCAACAACAAGCGGCGGGCAAAGTTCTATCGGCTCACGCGAGGCGGCCGCCTGCAGCTGCGGCGGGAAGCGCGTGACTGGGAGCGCACGACCGGGATCATCGCGCGGTTCTTCTCGCCCGGCGAGGCCTCGTCGTGAGATCGCTCAGGGCGTGGCTGGCACGGCTCGCCGGTTCGGTCGTGCCGGGGACGCACGAGGCCGAGCTCGACGCGGAGCTTCAGAGCCACCTGGACATGCACATCGACGACAACCTGCGCGCCGGAATGACGCCGGACGAGGCGCGGCGCCAGGCGCTCATCCGGCTCGGCGGCCTCGCGCAGGTCCGGGAGAACTACCGGGACCGCGCGGGACTCCCCGCGCTCGACCATCTCGTGCAGGACCTGCGCATCGGCGCGCGCATGCTGCGCCGGAACCCGACGTTCACGGGCGTCGCGATTCTCACGCTCGGTCTCGGCATCGGCGCGAATGCCGCGATCTTCAGCCTGTTCAGCGCCGTGCTGCTGCGGCCGCTGCCCTACCCCGACCCGGATCGGCTCGTCCTCGTCTGGGCGACCAACACGCGGACGGGTGACATGGAGGACGTCGCGTCCTATCCGGATGTCGAGGACTGGCGGACGCTCAACAAGAGCTTCGCGGGGATGGCCGCGTTTACAACACGCAGCGCGACGATCGCCGGCGGCGAACAGGCCGAGCTCGTGCCGGCGCTCCAGCTGATGCCCGGCTTCTTCGAGACGATCGGCGTCGGGCCCGCGCTCGGCCGGGCCTTCACGAGCGAGGATCAGGCTGCACTTTCGCGGGTCGTCCTCCTCAGCGACAGCGCGTGGAAGCGACGGTTCGCCGGCCGCAACGACGTGCTGGGGCAGACGCTGCGGATCAACGAGGCCGCCCACATCGTGATCGGCGTGATGCCGGCGGGCTTTTCGGTCTCCCCGGCCGAGGCGGAAGAGATCTACATGGTCCTGCCGCGGGAGATGGACCGCAATCATGGCTATCTGCGGACGGTAGCGCGCCTCCGGCCTCAGGTTTCCCGCGCGGCGGCGCAGGAGGACATGGCGCGCATCGCGCGCCAGATCGCCGATCAGCATCCCAGGTCCAACCGATACGTCGGCGCGAACGTCGTCCCGCTCGTCGACGCGATCGCGCACGACGTGAAGCCGGGGCTCCTGATCTGCCTGGGAGTCGTGGCGATCGTGCTGCTCATCGCCTGCACGAACGTCGCGAACCTGCTGCTCGCGCGCAATGCCGTGCGCCGGAAGGAACTGGCGCTCCGGACCGCGCTCGGCGCAAGCCGGCGGCGCCTGACGCAGCAGCTGCTGACCGAGAGCCTGCTGATCGCGCTGGCCGGCGGAGCGCTCGGTCTCCTGCTCGCAACCTGGATCGCCCCGCTTCTCGCCTCGATGCTGGCGGAGCACTTCGCCATTCCTCGGCTCGAGGCCACACGGACGGACGGCCTGGTCCTGGCTTTCACGCTCCTGGTCTCGCTCGTCACGGCGCTGCTGATTGGCGGCGTGCACGCCCTCGCGGTCGGCTCGTCCAATCCGAGCGGCAGCCTGCGTGAATCGAGCCGCACGACGAGCGCGGGCGCGCGCGGGGGCCGTATCAGGAGCCTGCTCGTGATCACGGAGACGGCGCTGGCGCTCGTTCTGCTGGCAGGCGCGGGGGCGCTCTTGAAAACGCTCCTCATCATGAGCAGCACGGCGCCCGGATTCACTGCAAGCAACGGTCTCGCGATCGGTCTCAGGCTGCCCGCGAGCAAGACGGGAAGCAAGCAGGCCAGGGTGACGTACTACGAAGCGGTGATGGAGTCGGTGGGACGCGTTCCGGGCGTGACGTCGGCTGCGCTGGTCTCGAGCCTTCCCTTGAGCGGCGGCTCCGACTCCCTCGGGTTCCACATCGCAGGGCGGCCCGATCCGGAGCGCGGGTACTTCAGCGCGAACTTCAACATCGTGAGCGCCGGCTACTTCAGGACGATGGGCGTGCCGGTGAGGGCGGGCCGCGAGTTCACGGATCGCGACTCGGCCGCCGCCGCGCCGTCAATCGTCATCAACGAGTCCGCGGCGCGGCGATTCTGGCCCGGAGAGGAGGCGCTCGGGCGCCAGATCACCGTCGATCCCGCGAAGACGCCGCTGACCGTCGTCGGCGTAGTCGGTGACGTGCGCCAGATGAGCCTCGGCAGCGCGGCGCGTCCGGAGATCTACCTGAACTTCGTGCAGCCCACGCCGGACTGGCCGCACCTCACGCTCGTGGTTCGGACCGCCGCCGATCCGGCGCCGCTCGTCCCTTCGATCAAGGCCGCGGTGCAGTCGGCCGACCGCGGAGTTCCCATCGATCAAATGGACACGCTCGACGAGGTGCTCGCGGCCTCGCTGGCCGAGCCTCGCGTCTACACGCTGCTGCTCGGCGCGTTCGCGGGCCTGGCGCTGGCGCTGGCCGCTGTCGGTCTTTACGGCGTTGTCGCGTACTCGGCGTCGCAGCGGACGCACGAGATGGGGATACGCCAGGCGCTCGGCGCCGCTCGTGGCGACATCCTCCGGCTGGTGCTGAGGGAAGGGCTGCTGCTGTCGCTGACCGGCACCGTCATCGGGCTCGTTGGCGCGGTGGCGGTCACGCGGCTCCTGACGAGCATCGTCTCGACAGTCGAACCGGGCGATCCGCTGACGCTCGTCGCCGTGTCCGCGCTGCTGATGGGTGTGGCGCTCGGCGCGACGTGCCTGCCGGCGGCGCGGGCGTCGCGCGTCGACCCGCTGGTCGCGCTACGGTACGAGTGAGACTCAGAACCGCAGCAGGTAGCGGACGTTGAGACCTACCCCGGCGTTGTCCATGCCCCAGCTGATGCCGCGATAGTTCTCGTCGGTCAGGTTCTCCAGGTCGAGCAGGAACTCGTGGCGGCCGTAGCGTATGCCGCCGCGAACACCAATCATCGTGTAGCCCTCGACCTCCGGAAAGAGCGGCGCATTGTTCGCGGTGCCGAGCACGCGGCTTTGAATCTGCGCCAGCGTTTCGCCGGTCACGGTGAGGAAATCGTCGGCCGTGCCGAGCCGGCCGTCGCCGCCCGGCGAAATCCACCCGCGCGCGGTAGCGCCGTTCAGGAAGAAGTTGCGGATGCTGTTCCGGCTCCGGTCCGCGCCCGTCCGGCGGTCGCCCAGATCGAGGGTCGACAGGTTCGGCTGATCGGCCGCGATCCGCATGTACGGCTGAACCCACCAGCGGCTGCCAGGCTTCATGTAACGAAGCATCAGGTACAGGTTCGGCGCCGGCGTGCCGCCTTCGATGTTCGGCGGCAGATCCGTTTCGGTGTCGCGCGCGTTGACGTAGGTGTAGAGCGCGTTGACGGTGAAGCTGTCGTTCAGTCCGACTTCGCCCAACGCCTCCACGCCCCAGATGCGCGCGTTGTCGAAGTTGTCGCGCACGAGCACCGGGTTGGCCGCGGCGGCGACGAACACGACGCCGTTCGCGTTCTGCTGCGTGATGACCTCGCCGCCGATCGACGTCCCGACGGCGCCCTGCGGGAGGATCAGCGAGACCTTCTGGATGTTGTCGTGGATGTTGTTGATGAAGAACGAGAACTCTCCGCGGATCCGGCGCTGCCGGTACCGGACGGTCGCATCCCACGCCAGGCTGCTCTCAGACCGCATCTCTTCCACCGGTCCGAGCGAGACGGCGTTAGCGTCGGCCGTGGAGCCCACCTGCGCGTTGAGCCCCGAGACTTCAGGGAATGAGACCTCGAAACCCGAGCCGGTGATACCCAGCGTGCCGAGGTCGGTCATGTGCGGCGCGCGATAGCCGCGGCTGAAGCTCGTCGACAGCGACCAGTAGTCGTCCAGAGCGGCGACCGCGGCCAGCCGGAACGTGAACGCATCCGTCGAGAGCGCGTCGTCCGGCCAGAGCGGCTCGCCGTTGACGATCGGGGCATCGGCGGCGCTCGCCCTGTAGCTCACCGCCCCCCAGCGCACCGCGCCGACCAGCTTCAGGCGATCCGGCACGGCGTCATACGAGGTCCGCGCGAAGATCCCGCCGTTCGTGTAGCTCGCGCCGCTCGGCACACGCGGCCGGCGCGTCGACACGGCGCCGGTGACGGGATTCACGTTGAACGAGTCCGACGAGCTGCCCTCGAAGTACACCTCGCCGCCGATCTGCACCGTCTGCCTGGGCGACACCTGCTTGAAGAGGCTGCCCTGCACGCCGTTGGCCGTCGTGCGCTCCGGCTCGTGGCCGATCGTGGCCGTCGGATTGCCGGTGCCTCCCTGGTTCACGCGCTCTTCACGCTGCGTGTTGAATGAGTAGGTCACGCTTGCGTGGTCGAACCAGCCTGTCATGAGCCGCTCGACGCGGACGTAGAACAGATCGAGCGCCAGGTCGTTGAGTTCCGCGATCAGATTGCCGTCGCCGCCGAGCAGCTGGTCCCAGCGATCGCCGCCATCCTGGCGCGTGCCCATGTAGGCCGACACGATCTGCGTGCTCGAATTCGGCGTCCAGTTCGCCTTCACGGAGCCGCCCCACTGGGAGAACTCCGTGTTCGGCAGACGATCGGGATAGAGCACGTCGGACGGCAGCCCGAAGTAGCGCGTGATCGAGGCGTGCGAGTCGATGCCGTCGCCCGGTCTGAGCCTGCCGACGTTCTGCGCGTCGATGCTTCCGTAGAGACCGAACCGGGCCCGGCTGAGCGAGACCGAGGCGTTGCCGCCGCCGCCACGGTGCCCGGTGGCGCCCCGCAGCCCGACCTGGCCGCCGATGCGTCCATCCGGATCGAGCGCCGGGACGCGGCCGAGGAGCTGAATGCTGCCGCCGAGCGCGTCGCTTCCGTACTCGGCGCTGTTGGGACCGCGAAGAACCTCGATGCCTTCGAGGCCCGTGTATTCCACGAGATCGAAGAAGGTATTCACGCCGCCCCGCTGCGCGCTGTTCGAATAGCGCACGCCGTCGACGAACACGTTCACCTTGTTTCCGGTCAGGCCGCGGACGAACACGCCGGCCATGGTGGGACTCGTGCGCTGGAGGTTGACGCCGACCTCTTCGTTGAACGCCTGGGCGAGGACGGTGTTCGCCCGGATCGCGATGTCGTCGGACGAGATCAGGTTGACCGGCTGCGCAGCGTGCCGCTGATTGATGACGGTGCCCGGCTCCGCCGTTACGGTCACGTCGGATTCGAGCGCCGCGACGTCGAGCGTCAGGTCGATCTTCGCCGGCACATCCGCCGGCACCTGGACCGCGACCTGCCGTTCCTGGAACGACTGCGCGCGAACGACGACCAGATAGCCTCCGTACGGCAGCGACGGGATGTCGAAGCGGCCGCTGCCGTCGGTGCGCGCCGTCGCGACTACGGCACGAAGGGGTGTGAGGACGAGGACCTCAGCGCCCACGAGCGCCCCGCCCGAAGGATCCTTGACCTGTCCGTTCAAGCCATCGGCCAGCGCGGGAGCGGCGGCCACCAGCATCGCCGCGATCAGAATCGAGCACTGCCGCACTGGTACACCCCTGATCTGAAGGAAGAAAAGACGGTTGACCGATCCGAACTCTAGAGCAGGGGTTCGTCTACTACCAGAGCTAGTACTAAAAAGGTGTCAGGTACCTTTTCTTCTGTAGCGGCGGGACAAAAGGTACCTGACACCTTTTAGCGGGGCGACGCGGTGACGAGTCGCGTGACCGGCGCGCCGTCGGGTCCGAGCGGGCCCTGGTCCTTACCGTCGACAGCGAGCCTGATCGCGCCGGCGTCCCCGACGCGAACGACGATGACGCGCGTCGCCTGAAGCGGCACGCGCTCTCCGGCTGGAAGCTCGCGCTCGAACGCCTTGCGGCCGTCGACGAACGCGCGCGCCCACACGGGCCGGAGTGTTCTGAGCTCCACTCGCAGGTTGCCGGCCGGCGCGGGCGGGCTCGTCCGGGCGGGTGGTGGAGGCGCCGCCGCGCGATCGGCGACCGGCTCGGGTGCTTCGCGAAACAACCGCGCGCTCAAGACTGCAGTCACCAAAAGGAACGCGGCTGCGGCCGCTACCACGGCCGGCCACACTGCGGCGGCGCGATTGCCCGTGCGAGCCGTCGGCATCTCTGCAGCGAACTCGGCGCTCGGTTCGAGATCGTACTCGTGGCGGACGTCACGAACGGTTCGGCCAGGCGAGAGCGCCGGCGATTCGTCAGGCGATTGCGCGGGCGGCCGAACGCGGAACGATCGCACGAACGCGTCGAACTCCGCGCTGAGAGCCTCGCGCCGCACGCGCGCGGCAACGATTTCCGCGCGCAAGCGCTCGAGATCGGCGAGCGCTTCCTGCTCGTTGAACGGCGGCGCGGGACTTTCGTCTGTCACGAGACGTATTCAATCGAGCGAAGCGGTCGCGGTCAAGCTCAGGCACGCTCGAGGATCCGCGACTTAGGCCGATTCTTACACAGCTCTTCCACCGCTCGATGCACGAGCCGCACTGACGCGCGCCGCGCGCGCCGACTGTCCGCGCTGGCGTTCGCATTGCACCGGCCCCGCCGGCTCCCGCCACCCAATCTGAGGCTTCCACTTCGGGACGCGGATCGCGCGCTCGAGCCGCGCTCGAACGGAGTTGGTATGCGCATGCATCGACGTCGACGTGTTGCCGCATTCGCGCTGTCCGCGCTCGTGCTCGGCAGCATTGCTCTTACATGAGCGGACGCTATTCCGGGCGGCTTCAGCGCGGCATGGGGTCCGACCGAGGGCCTCGATCCCGCGGCGGACATGGGTGCGCGCATCCGCCACTAGTATCCCTCGGGGCATGCAGGCTTCGGCGGGGCGCTGTTCGAGATCCTGCGCCGGTTCTACGCCACCGATCGGATCCGGTTCACGTTCGTCTCCGACGAATACAACGGCGAAACGCGCGACAACGACGGCATGATCCGGCCGCTCATCCCGCGAAGCTTCACGTCGCTGTCGCAGGCCGAGGAAGAGAACGGCCAGAGCTCGGATCTACCTCGGCATTCACTGGTCGTTCGACAAAACCCAGGGGATCGCGCAGGGGCGCCGCGTCGCACGCTACGTGTACGACAACGCGTTCCAGCGCCGCTAGCGCGCGCTACCGTGCGGCCTCGGCCGGCTTCAGCTCGAAACAGTACCGGCCGGCGCCGTGCCACCAGAAGTTCTGCCCGTCGCCTTCAGATGTCCGTTCGAAGACGGCACAGAGCTGGTACGCCTTCGGTCCCGTTACTCGATACTCGTAGAGGCGCTCGGTGTCCGGATCGCTCGGCAGCGCCGCCACGCCAGGCTCGCGCGACAGCTCGTCGAGCGACGGAGGCAGCCCGCCGCGGCGCGTGTGGAAGAAATCCACCATTCTCGAGAGCTGCCGGAGGTCGCTCACGCGCCGTTCGTCGAGCCGTTCCTTTCTGATGCTGCCCGGCGAGCCCATCGCGACCACGCCCGCGAGCGCAACGGCGCCCATAACGAGCGGCGTCGCGACCCCTATCCCGCGCCGAAGCGCGGCTACTGACGGCCGCTGGCGTTCGTCGAGCTGCAGATCGTGGAGGTAGTATCCGAACACGGCGCCGGCAATGATGGCGACCGTCAACACCTTCAGCCCGAAACGCACCGTCAGCTCGCCGCCGAGCGCGTTGTACACGAGCGTCGTGACATCGCCGATCAGTACGCAGGCGGCCACGAACAGCGTGAGATACGTCAGCCAGCGCCGCACTTTCGATCGACGCTTTCCGGGGTCTCCAGCGATCTCGCGGTTGATCTTCCGCGTCATGAATGCAAAGACCGGGAAGGCCACGACGAGCGACGCGATGGACCAGCGCATGCCCATCCGGACGTACTGCCCGTAGGAGGCGTCCATCGACCGATCCGGAAACGCCAGATTGATCAAATCGAACGTCAGGCTACCCAGGTGATAGGCGGCGGCGTACAGCGCGGTGAACAGCACCAGGTATACGAACGCGTCGCGCGCCGACAGGTACGGCCGCGGCATCGGCACGGGAACGGGGAACTCGACGTCCGCGAACGCATCGAGCGCGCTCGCCGACTGCTCCCGGCTCCATCCGGCGCGCTTGAGCGCGTCGGAAATCTCGGCTCGCGAACGTCCGCGCAACAGCGATTCCTTCACGAACGCCAGCAGTTCGTCATCCATGTTGGTGACCTCGTACTGACAGTCTACGGACGCGCCAGGGCAGACGTCGTGACGGTGCGCTGAGGAATCGTGAAAAACGGTGATCCCTGAGGCAGCCCTACAGGGCTGCGCTACAGGGCTGCGCTACACGTGCTGCGCAGGCGGGCGACGACATCCGACGGAATCGTAATCGCGTGCATCCTGCCGCCGTCCCGCCGCGCATGGACGGCCGTCAGCGTGCCGGCGCCGATCGACGAGGCGCCGCGCGTGAAGGCAAATGCGTACTGGATGCTGCGGCTCGTGACCGATGCGAGACGGACGAGAATCTCGACCTCGTCCTCGAAGTAGAGCGGACGCTTGAAGTCGAACGTGGCGGCCACGCGCGGCCAGCCGCTGTCGCCGCCCGCGCGATCGATCGTCAGGCCGGCCGCACGCCACAGCGCGTGCTCGGCCTCTTCCATGTAACGGAAGAAGCAGCTAAAGTGCACGACGCCGGCCAGGTCGGTTTCGTGGAACTGGACGCGGCGCGTATATCGAAATCCGCCGACCGGCGTCGAGTGCGCGCTCATGCCTCGCACGCTACGGCCGGCGGCCGTCGGGCAGCACCAGCTCGTTCGCCTTGTGGTTCGCCTTTTCCGGCGACGGCCCCTCGTGCCACGCGGGGATGCGCGCCTTGCCAGGATAGTCGAGCGTCTCCATGGGCTCCCACACCTTGTCGACGCGATCGGTGAAGAGATCGCCGATCAGGAGGTCGGTGACGGTGCCCTGGAGCTCGGGATACGTCCGCACGAACCTGCCGAAGCTGAAGCCGTTGTAGTACTCGCACACGAGGCGCCGCATGCGATCGACGCCCTCGTTGAACCCCTGCCCCCATCGACCGAGCTGCGCGGCGCTCGTGTCTCCGCTGGCGATCCCGTCGGCAATGGCTTCCGCGGCCATCTCTCCCGAGCGCAGCGCGAGCAGGACTCCCGAGGAGTACAGCGGATCGAGAAACCCGAACGCGTCGCCGACCAGCACCCAGCCGTCGCCCGCGACCGTCGTGGACCTGTATGAATAGTCGCGCGTGGCGAAGAAACCGGTCACGCGCGTCGCGCGCGAGATCCGGTCCTTCACGGCCTGGCAGCGATCGACTTCCTCGTTGTAGGTCTGCTCGTGGCCGGCGCGCCCCTTGAAGAGGTAATCGAACGGCGCGACGACGCCAACGCTGACGATGTCGTCGTGCAGCGGGATGTACCAGAACCAGCCGTTTCTCGTCGACGTCTGCAGGACCATCGTGGCCCCTTCGTCGCGCCCCGAGTCACGATACGCGCCCTGCCAGTACGTCCAGACCGCGCCCTTGTTGAGCATCGGATCCCACAGCCGGAGCTTCAACCGGTTCTGCAGGAGCGCAGCCTGACCGCTCGCGTCGACGACGACGCGCGCGCGGACCTCCCGCCTGCCGCTCGAATCCTGAATGACGACACCGGTGGCACGATCGCCCTCGAACAGCACCTCGAGGACGTGGACGCCTTCGTGCGCGTCGACGCCGTGCTCGCGGGCGTTCTCGAGCATCATCTGATCGAACTCGCTGCGCACGACCTGCCACGTCTGGGAGCACTCGTGCGGCTTGTTGTCCCAGAAGTAGAACGGCGCCGACAGCTTCCCGTTCGCGTTGACGAACTGGACGCTGTACTTCTTCACGAAGTGGCTGCGCCGCATCTTCGGCAGCATGTTGAGCCGCTTGAGAACCCAGTAGGTCTCGGGGATGAGCGACTCGCCGATGTGAAACCGCGGGAAGCGCTCGCGCTCGAAGAGGCCCACACGGAGGCCGTGCTGCGCCAGCAGCGTTGACGTCGTCGAACCGGCCGGGCCGCCGCCGATCACGACGACGTCGTATTCGGATGAGAGCATGTGTCCTAGGTGTACCGGATGTGTGTGTGCTCAGGAAGAAAGAATCGGTGGAGCAGCGTGTCGACGCGCAGCAGCCCTTCGCGCGTCAGCGTGACACGATCTGCGGTAGACGAGCCGAGATACCCGTCGGCATCGAGCGACGAAAAAGCGTCGCGGAATCGCGACAGGACGTCGACGCCGTACTTGCCGCGGAAATACGAGGGACGGATGTACCCGCGTTTGAGCTGCAGGACCAGCTCGCGAATCAGCCGCTCGTCGGCGCTCGGGCGGTACGCGCGGCCGAGCGGCAGATCCCCGCGCTCGACGGCGGGGCTGTAGGCCTCCCAGGTGTCGACGTTCTGCATGTGCACGCCGTTGATGTGCCCGAACGACGCGACGCCGAGCCCGACGAGGTCGGCCCCCTCCCACAGACGATCGCGATAGACGAATTTCGTCGATGAGGGATTCTTCACCGCGGTGTACGCGCTGCCGATGTGGTACCCGGCGCGCTCGAGCGCCTCGAACGCCTCCGCGACCCATCGCCGCTTGGTCGCCCAGCTCGCGACCGGCTCGGCGAACTGTCGCCCGCCTCCGCTCTTGAGCAGGTCCTTGCTGATCGTCGTGTTGTACGGCAGCTCCATCTGATAGATGGTGACGCTGTCCGCGTCGAGCTCGAGGGTGCGGCGGATGCACTCGCGCCAGTTTGCCTCGGTCTCGCCGAGCATGCCGGCGATGAGGTCGACGTTGAGCTGCGGGAAGCCCAGCGAGCGCGCGTAGCGGTACGACACGTCGATCTCGGGCGACCGGTGCGCGCGGCCGTTCAGCTCGAGGATGCGGTCGTCGAAGTTCTCGATGCCGAGACTGAGGCGCGTGACGCCCATCTCCCGGATCGCCGCGAGCTTCGACTCGGTGAGCGTCCCCGGCTCGCACTCGAACGTCACTTCCTCGGCGGTCGTACACGATCGCGCGCCGCTCAACCGGTTGACGAGACGCTCGAGCTGGCGCGTCGACAGGAACGAGGGTGTGCCTCCGCCGAAGTAGACGAAGTCGAGCGGCCGCCCCTCGAGGGCACGGGTCTCGGCGTAAAGCTCCCACTCGCGGGCCAGCAGCGACAGGTAATCATCGACCTCCCGCGCGTTCTTGTCGGTGTAGACGCGGAAGTAGCAGAAATGGCACCGCTTGCGGCAGAACGGGATGTGCAGGTAGAGGCCGAGCGGGACCTCCGGCGGCGCGGGCGACGCCAGCGCGGGTTGTGCCTCGCCAGGCACGGCCTCCGCTGTCCAAACCGAGAACGGCGGGTAGTTCGCGACGAAATAGCTGCCGACGCCGGTCTCGTCGGCGTCGGCCGTCCGTATCGTTTCCGGCATTCCTTTCTAATAATACCGGCGGCAGGCGCGGTTCGCTTACCGCGCAACGCCCGACCAAGCGCAGCCGCGCCCGACCTGAAGGTCGGGCGTACGCTATTCCTTGTAGAGCCAGGCGCCTGCGAGCGTGCCGAGCGGCGCCTCGACCAGCCCCCAGGCTACAGGCAGCCACGCGAGCTTCGGCGTGATGAGCCCCGCGAAGCCACAGCCGAGGTACACGCCGGACCACACGTGCGCGAACACCCACACGGCCAGGCCGGCGCAGATCGCGGTCCGCGGACCCGGGCCGAACCTGGGACGAATCGCCGCGTACAGCCACACGGCCGCGATGCCGAGCACGAACGTCATGAGGATGAGCGACACGAGATAGACAGGATCGGGCGAATCGGAAATGCCGTACGACTTGAACAGAGTCGCCGCGTCCGCGCCCAGCGCGCCGCCGTGCAGCGCCGCCTCGGATGCGTTCATCACCAGTCCCGCCAGCAGCCCACCGAGCACCACGCGCGTCCAGTTGATTCGTCCCATGTCGTCGGCCTCCACGCCATGCACGGGCATGCGTTGTTTAATGTGACCTTATGGTCACATTAAGTCGTTCGCTTGTCAATCGGCGCGGCCGCCCGATCTGTGAGGCCGCCGACGGATCCGTGCGGAGCCGTTTCCGGCCAGAGCGCCTTGCCGGGATTGCCCGGTGGCAGACGCCTTGCTACCTGGTCCCGGGAATCAATGTTCGATCGAAGAGCGCGCCTGAAAGCCGGCCTGCTCGTGTCGCTCCTGGCCGCGGGCCCGCGCGCGTTCGCCGGTCCCGCGATTCCGCCGGCGCCGCTCCCGCCGCCCACCGGCACGATCGTTCACGTGTCGACGCTGTCGCAGCTGCAGCAGGCGGTCGCATCCATCGCCAGCAACACCACGATCGTCGTCGCGGCCGGGACCTACAACCTGACGTCGCCGCTCTACATCAACGGCAGCTTCACCACCGTCGGCATCCGTGGCGCGACCGGCAACCGCGACGATGTCGTGCTCGTCGGCCGCGGGATGGCGGGGCCGAACGACGGCGGCGTGCCGTTCGGCATCTGGGTCGGCGGGAACGTTCGCGGCGTGACGATCGCGCACCTGACGATCCGTGACGTGTTCAACCATCCGATCATGCTGAACGCCGGGACGCAGTCGCCGCTCGTGCACAACGTCAGGGTGGTGAATGCGGGCCAGCAGCTCCTCAAGTCGAATCCCGACGGCGCGGGCGGCGGCGTCGACAACGGCATCGTCGAGTACTCGGTGTTCGAGTACGTCACGACGAGCCGCGATTACTACACGAACGGCGTGGACGTCCACACGGGCGACAACTGGATCATCCGGCACAATCT
>DATAFJ010000225.1:0-3823 GCA_036257535.1 Vicinamibacterales bacterium
CGCTCGACGCGCCAGCGGTTCGCGCCCATGACGAAGATACGGACCGGCGCCTCGGTCGTGACGCCGGCGTCAATGCCTTTGAGCCAGTAATCGAAGAATCTGAGTTGCGTCTCCGTGAAATCGATCGCGGCGTTCGGCCCATAGTCGACGCCCGTATACGTGGTCCGGTTCATCGTCGGCACGCCGTGCGTCCAGGGGCCAATGATCAGACGTTGTCCCTCGCGCGCCGCGCGGGTGGCGCCGTGCTGACGCATGCCGGTGAAGTTGCGAATCGCGCCCGGCTGCCCGTACTGGTCGTCGTTCCAGCCGGTGAGGTTCAACGCCGGAACCTGAATCAGATGGTGTTGCGCCTCGATGTCGTACGGCTTCCAGTACTCGCTTTCGATTGGATTGTCGATCCACTCCGCCCAGTATGAGAACTCTCGCATCAACGGCAGATCCCGCAGCGGCCGATGCTGCATCCACTGCTCGCCGAGCCGTCGCCAGCCGTCGTCAATCTCCTCAGGCGTGACAAACGGCAGCTTGAGCCGCCGTCGTTCTCGTGTCTGCCGGCCGAGCAGCCACTCGATGAAATCCGCTTCGAACACGCCGCCGTGGTAGAAGAAGTGATTCGGGTGGGCGAACGTCATGGCCGGCGCGATCGCCTTCAGGTGAGGCGGACGCGTGGGCGCCGTCATCCACTGCACTGCTCCTGGATACGAGAGCCCGAACAGGCCGACGCCGCCTTCCACATACGGTAGCGCCGCAACCCATTCAATCGTGTCGTACCCGTCGTTGATCTCCTGCGCGTATGGGACGAAACGCCCTTCCGACTTGAACTGCCCTCGCGTGTCCTGGACGACGACGACGTAGCCCCGCCGGACCGCAGCCACGGTGAAGGCCAGCCGCCCGCTCTGCCGCGCCTCGGACTTGTCGTAGGGCGTTCGCATCAACAGCGCCGGAAACCGACCCTCTCCCTCGGGTCGATACACATCCGCGTACAGCTGGACACCGTCGCGCATCCGAGCGGTCAGATCGCGCTCGACGACGATGTGCCGAAGCCAGTCGGGCGTGACCGGAGACGCGGCGATGACGGATGCCACGAACAAGGCGGCGAGCAAAAAGGGGACAGTCACCTTTTTTCGCTGAACGTAAAAAGGTGACTGTCCCCTTTTCATCAGTACCAGGCGATCGGCTGCTCGTTGAGATTGATGTGCACCTGCTTGACCTGCAGGTACTCCTCGACGCCCCACACCCCCAGCTCGCGGCCGAAGCCGCTCTGTTTGTAACCGCCCCAGGGCGCTTCGACGTAGGTGGGCTGCATGTGGTTGACCCAGACGATCCCGGCGCGAAGGCCCTTGACGAGACGCATCGCGCGGAAGATGTCCCGGGTCCAGACCGCCGCGGCGAGGCCGTAGTTGCTGTCGTTGGCGATCCGGAGCGCGTCGCGTTCCGAATCGAAGGGCATCACCGCGGCGACGGGGCCGAAGATCTCCTCGCGCGCGATGCGCGCGGAGTTGTCCACGTCGTAGAAGATCGTCGGCTCGACGTAGAACCCCCGCTCGAGCCCGCCGCCCGAGGCCCGCCCGCCGCCGATCGCCAGCTTCGCTTCGCGGCGGCCGATCTCCTGGTAGTGCAGTACCTTCTCGAACTGTTCGCGGCTGACGAGCGGCCCCATCTTCGTGTCGCGGTCAGTGGGCGCGCCGAGCTTGATTCGCCGTGCCTTTTCGGTCATGGCCTCCACGAAACGGTTGTAAATCGACCGTTGCACGAGGATGCGGCTGCCGGCGGAACAGACCTCTCCCTGATTGATGAACACGCCGAACAGCGCGCCGTCCACCGCTGCCTCGAAGTCGGCATCCTCGAAAAAGATATTCGGCGACTTGCCACCGAGCTCGAGCGAGATCTTCTTCACCGTGTCGGCGGCAGCCTTCATGATCGCCTTGCCGGTCTCGACGCTGCCCGTGAAGGCGATCTTGTCCACGGCCGGATGCGTCACGATCGGCGCTCCCGCCGACTCCCCGAGACCGGTGACGATGTTCACGACGCCTGGCGGAAGCCCGGCGTCGCCGAAATAGCGGGCGAGCTCAAGGACCGTGAGCGGTGTCTGCTCGGCGGGCTTGAGCACGGTGGTGCAGCCGGCGCAGATGGCCGGAGCCAGCTTCCAGGCCGCCATGAGGAGCGGGTAGTTCCACGGAATGATCTGGCCTGCCACGCCGACCGGCTCGCGCAGCGCCAGGGACATCGCGTTGTCGGGCACCGGTAAGACTTCGCCGTGAATCTTGGTCGCGAGGCCGCCGTAGTACTCGAAGCAGGTCGCCACATCCGCCATGTCGTACTCGGACTCGACGATCGGTTTGCCTGAGTTCTGCGTCTCCAGCTCGGCCAGCTCGGTCGCGCGATCGCGGACGGCCTGCGCCAGGCGGAACAGAACGCGGCCGCGTTCCTGCGCCGTCGTCTCGCGCCACGGCCCATCGTCGAACGCCCGGCGCGCCGCCTCGACGGCGCGCTCGACGTCCTGCGCGTTTCCATCCGGTACGCGCGCCAGGACGTCCTGCGTGGCCGGATTGACGATGTCGATCGTCCGTGAGGAGGCCGGGGCGACGAACCGCCCATCGACGAACAGTTGATGCGTTTCCATGAGGTCCGCCTACGTCTTCACCGTTGCGCGCTCGGCCGACGCCAGGTCGACGGCAACGTCCGCGAACGCGTCGAGGTGGGCATCGATGTCCGCCTCGGAGTGCGCCACCGAGATCGTCCACTGCTCGTCGTGGAACTGTCCGCACGGAATGACGCCGCGGTTCAGCATGCCGAAGAAGTATCGCCAGAACGCCTCCGCGTCAGCGTGGAGGAAGTCGCGATAGTTCTTCACCGGTCTTCGCGTGAAGTAGATGCAGCCGTTCGCGCCAACACCTGTCGCGTGCGCATCGAGCTGGCGTTCGGCGATGATCTGGTTGTAGCCGTCGATGAGTCGGGCATTCAGCTCTCGCACGCGCGGGTAGACGTCCGCCGTCAACACCTCCTTCAGCGCGGCGAGGGATGCGGCCACCGGGATCGGTCCTGCGTTGTAGGTTCCGGCGTGGAACACCCCGAAGTCTTCGATCGCGCGCATGGCCGCGCGGCTGCCGCCGAACGCGCCGATGGGCGCGCCACCCCCGAACGATTTCGCCATCGTGACCAGGTCGGGCTTGACGCCGTAGTACTCGGCCGCGCCGCCCGGAGCGAGCTTCGATCCGGTCTTCACTTCGTCGAAGACGAGCAGCGCCCCCTCTCGGCTACAGATCTCGCGCAGGCCCTCGAGGAATCCGGGCTCCGGCACGACGACACCGATGTTCATCATGACGGGCTCGACGATGAGGGCCGCGACGGCCTCGCGGTGTCGTGCCATCGCGTTCCGCACCGAGTCGAGATCGTTGAACGTCGCCGCGACCGTCAACTCGGATACAGCGAGGGGTATGCCCTTCGACGCCGGCACGGACAGCGGCGCCGCCGCATCCCCGCTCGTGCCGGCCGCGGGCTTCAGCGCCACGAGCAGGGCGTCGTGCGCGCCGTGATAACCGCCCTCGAATTTCAGGATCAGGTCCCGGCCGGTCACGCCGCGCGCGACGCGCAACGCGTGCATCGTGGCTTCGGTTCCCGAGTTCGTGAACCGGATCATGTCGAGACCGTGGCGCGCCGCGAGCAGCTCCGCCAGTTCCACGAGTGGCTGATGAGGCATGCCGTATATCAGGCCTCTCGCCGCCTGCCGCGTGATCGCGCGGACCACAGCCGGATGCGAATGTCCCACCATTAGCGCGCCGAAGCTCAGCGCGTAGTCGACGTACTCGTTGCCATCGACATCCCA
>DATAFJ010000232.1:0-2816 GCA_036257535.1 Vicinamibacterales bacterium
ACCGACGTGACGGCGTTGGTGTTCGGCGGCCTCCGGTCGCTGCTCGACGCGCAGGTCGCCGCCGAACGCCGGCCGGCGGCTGTCGTCAGGCTTCGCAAGTACGCGGGGCTCGTCGATGGTTATGAGCCTCTAACCGCGCAAGCCATGCGGGTGACGCGCGAGCGGCTGGCCGACGCAAAACTGCTCGCGCCCGCGAAGTCACAGGTGGAGCGTGATCTGGCAAACGGTCCGATCATCCTGCAGGGGCTCGAGAAGTTGTTCGAGCTTTACAAGCTGGAAGGCTGGCGCGACCCGTACGCGACGTTGAAGCAGCAGCTGACGGCCTATCAGGACTTCGTGCGGACGGAGATTCTGCCAAAAGCGCGAACGGATTTCCGCCTGCCCGCCGATCTCTACGCGTTTTCGCTCGAGCAAGTGGGCGTCGGAGTGCAGAGCGAACCGCTCGCGAAGATGGCGCGCCAGGCATTTGCCGAAATCCAGGGCGAGATGCAGCGGCTGGCGCCGACGATCGCGAAAGCGCGCGGCCTGCAGACGGCCGATTACCGCGACGTCATCCGCGCTTTGAAGAAGGAGCAACTCGTCGGCGACGCGATCCTCCCCCACTACCGGAAGCGCCTCGAGGAGATCGAGTCGATCATCAGGCGCGAACAGCTCGTCACGCTCCCCGAGCGCGAGGCCCGGATCCGCATTGCCACTGACGCCGAAGCCGCGCAGAACCCGGCCCCCAACATGCGTCCACCGCGGCTCCTCGGCAACACCGGGGAAATGGGAGAGTTCATCCTGCCCCTGAACATTCCGGCGGCCCCCGGCAGCAAGGCGCCACTGACCTACGACGACTTCACGTTCCAGGCGGCATCATGGACGCTCACGGCGCACGAGGCGCGGCCCGGACACGAGATGCAGTTTGCGAAGATGATCGAGGCCGGCGTCTCGACAGCACGCGCACTCTTTGCCTTCAACAGCGTCAACGTCGAAGGCTGGGGACTCTATGCCGAATGGATGATGCTGCCCTACATGCCGCCCGAAGGTCAGCTGATCTCGCTGCAGTTCCGGCTGACGCGGGCAGCGCGCGCATTTCTCGATCCGGAGCTGCACATGGGCCGCGTGACGCCGGATGAAGCTCGGCGCGTCCTCCTGGACGACGTCGTGCTCTCGCAGGCGATGACCGAGCAGGAAGTCGAACGCTACATGTTCCGCGCGCCGGGGCAGGCCACCTCGTACTTCTACGGCTACACCCGGCTTCGCGAGCTCAGGCCGGAGGTTGAACGCGCGACGGGCAGTAAGTTCAGCGCGCGCGAGTTCCACGACTTCATCCTCGCGCAGGGGCTGCTCCCGCCGGAGCTGTTGAAGGAAGCGGTGCTGGCGCGCTTCGTCAAGCGCTAGGAACCGCGGCTCGCTTCTCGCGGCTCGCGGCTCGCATCTTTTACAAGTTCGCGTGAACCTAGCTCCGGTACAGACTCGACCACACCGGCAGGAGATCCGAGAACGTGCTGTCGATCCAGGCCAGCAGCTTGCGGCCGTCGGCGAGAATCTCGGCGTCCTGGGACCGGTCGAGGAAGAGCCACCGGCCAAAGAAAATCCAGCCGACCGTCGCGGGGTGCTGGCAGCCGACGAGCCACGCGAGCGCGTCAGCCGGCAGGAGGTTGGACGCGGGCGGGGAATCGCCGTACTGGATGAACCCGGCGTGCATCGACATCCACTGAGTCAGAAACCCGCGCCACGCGCCCGACAGAAGCTGCTGAAACTGCGCGAAGTTCGCCAGCGCCCGTTCCTGATCGTTCTCGGAACCTTCAGGCGCCAGCCTGAATCCGATGCCAGCGCACACCGCGTCCCGCCCCCACGGCGTCGATGAGAAAAGGCCGATCGTAAGTTGCGGCTCCCAACGTGCGCCCTGGTGAAACACGCGAAGGTATCCCGGCCCACCCGCATGCACGGTGTGACGCCTGAACAGCCGCGCCCCACTCTGACCGGCGCGATTGCGCGTCTGGACGGCCTTGGCCGCAAACGTCCGCTCGTTGAGCGCGATCAGCCACGGCTCGATTCGCGATCCGAGCGACTCGACGACCGCCTCCGGCGACAGCTGGCCGAGCGCAGCGAACTCGGCGCGCCCGATCCCGGGGATTGCCGCCCCGGTAGACCTGGTTCCGCGCGAGGCCGAGCGGACAGCAGGTGCCGTCGCGCGCGCGCGCGGCGTCTTGACGACGGGCGTGGACGCCACGCGACGTTTCGTGACTTCGAGTTGCAGGCTGCGCGCGATGGTGTTCTGCGGATTCAGCTGAAGCGCCGCGTCGAGCGTCGCCGTCGCCTCGTCGAGCTGCCCGCCTTCCATGTAGCACCGCGACAAGCGGGTCAACGCGCCTTCGTTGGTCGGCGCGATCTTCGCCAGCTCGAGATTGGTCGACAGCGCCTGCGCGCCGAAGTCGCCGGATTTCGCGTACTCGATCGCCCGCTGCTGCAACTCCTGAATGGACGGCATGCGTAGAGCGTATCAGGTAGACGAGCGCCCCTGCGCATTTCCTTTGGATGCTGAGCTTCGCCTAGGGCCGATCGAACCAATGAATCACCAGGCTGACGCCGGCAAACGCCATCAGGATCGAGACGACGAGCGCCACCAATGTCCACATCAGGACCCGGCGCAAGCCGGTGTCGCGGGTGACCTTCGGTGGCTCGGAGCCGTCGATCACTCTCGACCCGGGGCCGCAGTCGGCGCCGACGTGGGCAGCAGGTACTTTTCGAGCCAGGCGCGCACTTCACGATAGAAGACGCGACTGTTCTCGCCCTTGAGGATCCAATGATTTTCGTCGGGCCAGATCAGC